>VGCQ01000181.1 GCA_016870055.1 Alphaproteobacteria bacterium
CCCAAGTCGCCGAGATCGAGCGCGTCGGGCGGCTGCGCCGTTTCCTGGCACCGCAGCTTGCCCAGGCGATCATCTCGGCCGGCGACGAGAAGATCCTGGAGAATCACCGGCGCGAGATCGCCGCTCTGTTCTGCGACCTGCGCGGCTTCACCGCCTTCGCCGAGACCGCCGAGCCCGAGGACATCATGACCTTGCTCGCCGAGTACCACGGCGCGGTCGGGCCGCTGATCCGCAAGCACGAAGGCACGCTCGGCCGCTTCACGGGCGACGGCATGCTGGTGTTCTTCAACGATCCGCTGCCCTGCCCCGACCCGGCGGCGCGTGCGGCGCGGCTTGCGATCGAGATGCGCGACGCGATAGGCGGGCTCGTCCCGGCCTGGACCAAGCGCGGCCATGCGCTGGGCTTCGGCATCGGCATGGCCCAGGGCTATGCCACGCTCGGCCGCATCGGCTTCGAGGACCGCTTCGACTACACCGCGATCGGCGCCGTCATCAACCTGGCAGCGCGGCTCTGCTCAGACGCCACCGACGGCCAGATCCTGACGAGCGGCCGGCTCGCCGCCGCCGTCGAGGATATCGCCGAGATGGAGGACCTCGGAGAACGCACGCTCCGCGGCATGGCCCGCCCGGTCGCGGTGCGCAATCTCAGCCGGCTGAAGGCTCGAGCGGTGACCGGATAAAACCGTCCCTTCGCAACGTAGTTGGAGAGGAAGGCTGATCGCAGCGCCGCCGCTCACACGAACGTCAGCAGCCGCCTGGGATTGCGCACCAGGATGGCGTCGATCTCGTCGCCGCTGTAGCCGCGTTCCCGCATCAGCGGCACGACGTTCCGGAAGATGTGGCCGTAGCCGTGGCCGCCGAAGCTCGCGAGCCGCGTGCGGTAGCAGATGTCGTGGCTGATCACGACGCGGTCGAGATGGCCGTGGTCGATCAGGGCACGGATCAATCGAAGCCGCGTGGCGTCATTGGGCATATCGATGTCGCTTAGCCCGTAGTAGCTCGCTTCCTGGCCGAACAGATCGAACTCGATCGTGACACCTGAATCGGCCAGCCTGAGCAGCCGCGCCTCGTCGAAAATGGTGCGGTCGATGTGGCTGATCACCACGCGCTCGGTGGGCTTGCCCGCCGCTTCGATGAAATCGGCGACCTCCTGCGGCTGGTCGGGATGGCGGCCGGGATGGACGTTGATGGCGGCCCCCGTCTCCTCGGCGGCGATGAGGGCGGCCTGCATCACCTTCTTCTCGGTCGCCGTCCACGGCGCCTGGCAGCCGATCTCGCCGATCATGCCGGCGCGCACGTCGGTGCCCCAGGCGCCGTGCAGCACCTGGCCGATCATCTCCTGCGCGAAGTCGTCGACCGAGCGGCCGTGGTTCTTCGGATCCTGGTAGTCGTCGACGTAGTAGCCGCAGCCCATGATCAGGTGCACGCCGGTGCCGGCCGCGATGCGGCGCAATCCCTCGGGATCGGGCGACAGCCCACCGCAGGTCAGCTCGACGATGGCGTCGCCGCCCTCGTGCTTCATGGCAGCCACTTCGCGGGTGGCGATGTCCTCGAGATCGAGCATGTATTTGCGGCCGGCGCGCTTCAGCCCACGGCCGTAGTTGATCTGCCAGACATTCTCGAGCGTGATCTCGGGCCCGAGATCGTTGTCCGAGCGCGTGCCGGGCGGCCGGATGTCGCACAGCACGTGCTCGTGCATCAGCGTGCGGCCGAGCGCCTCGGGCACGATCGGGCCGAGCACGGTCTGGATCTTGCCCTCGAGCGCGGCGCGGCTCACTGCGGCTCCAGCTTGGCCGCTTCGATCACCTTCTTCCACTTGGCGTTCTCGCGCTCCATGTGAGCGAGCAACGCCGCCGAGTCGCCGGCCAGCTCGGCGGCGCCGGTTTCGCGGATCTTCTTGATCACCGCCTCCGAGCGGATGCCCTTGGTGATCTCGTCGGACAGCTTCTTCACGATCTCGGGCGGCGTGCCGGCGGGCGCCGCCACGTACCACCATGGCGCGGCATCGAAGCCGGGATAGCCCTGCTCGGCCATGGTCGGCACGTCGGGGGCGGCGAACCAGCGCTTGGCCGAGCTGACCGCAAGGGCGCGCAAGGCGCCCGACTGGAGGTGCTGCAGGTAGGGCGGCAGGTTGTCTATGGTCACCAGGATGTGGCCGGCCAGCAAGTCCTTCATGACCAGCGAGCTGCCGCGATAGACCACGTGCTCGAGCTTGATGCCGGACAGTTCCGACAGATACTCCATCGCCAGATGCCCGGTGCCGCCGACCGCCGGCGAACCGTAGCTCACCTTGTTGGGTCCCTGCGCCTTGCAGTGGTCGATGAACTCCTTGAGCGACTTGGCGGGGAAACTGGGATGAACGGTGAGCGCGTTGGCCACCTCGCCGACCAGCGCCACGGCCGCGAAGCTCTTCAGGCTGTCGTAGGGCATCGCCTTGTAGAGGTACTGGTTGGTGACGGCGGTGCCGACCGTGCCCAGCAGCAAGGTGTAGCCGTCGGCCGGCGACTTGGCGACCAGCTCGGCGCCGACATTGCCGCCCGCGCCGGTCTTGTTGTCGACGATCACCTGCTGGCCCCATTGCTCGGTGAGGTACTGCGCGACGATGCGGCCCAAAAGATCGGTGGTGCCGGCGGCGGCGAACGGCACCACGATGCGGATCTGCTTGTTGGGGTAGCCTGCCTGCGCCCAGCCGTGGCGGGCAACGAAAGGCGCGGCGAGCGTGCTTGCGACCAGCGAACGGCGGCCGATCTTGATCATTTCCTTCCTCCTGGAGTTCGGGCGACTATATCGTCCTGATCAGGGGAGACAAACGTGCCTGCACCGCTCATCGGCTATGCCGACCGCGTCTCGGTTCGCGCCGGCGAAAAGATCGCCTTCAAGATCTCAAGCATGGGGCCCGGCCCCTACAGCGCCATGCTGGTGCAGGTCGTGCGCGGTGATCCCAATCCCGCCGGACCGGCGCAGAAGTTCGAGGATCTGTCGGAGCTGTTCGACGGCCGCTTCGCCTCGCGCCAGCAGCACGCCTGGCCCGGTTCCTACGCGCGAATCGACGGCGCCGCCGACGCCAAGCTGCCGGGGGCGCTCGCCGTCGAAGCGCTGATCTGGCCGACCCTGCCCGAGGACGGGCCGCAGACCGTGATCTCGCGGCGCGATTCGGCGAGCGGCGCGGGCTTTGCCTTGGTGGCGACGCCGGACGGCATGGCGCTGGAGATCGGCGCAGCCCGCGTCGCCGTCGGCAAGAAGCTGCGTCGTCGCGCCTGGTATCGCGTATGGGCCTCGGCCGATCCCGCGACCGGCGCGCTGCGCGTCGGCCAGCAGCCGTTGAAGCGCGCCTTCGCCGCCGACGATGAAGGCGAAGCCGCCATGGTGGTGCCGGGCCTCGCGATCGAGGCGGCGCAGCCGGTGCTGATCGCCGCCGAGGCCGCAGCCGACCGACCGGTCAGGCGCTGCTTCAACGGCAAGATCGAGGCGCCGCAGATCGCCGGCCTCGCCGCCTGGGATTTCGCCCGCCGCATGGGCACGCTGGATGTCGAGGATACCGGGCCCAATCGCCTGCACGGCACGCTGATCAACCTGCCGACGCGGGCCATGAAGGGCGCGGCCTGGAGCGAGGGCGAGCGCGACTGGAAGCAGGCGCCGCACATGTACGCCGCCATTCATTTCCACGACGACGACCTGCACGATTGCGGCTGGGCCGACGATTTCAGCTTCACCGTGCCCAAGGACATGAAAAGCGGCGTCTACGGCATGCTGCTGCGCTGCGGCCCGAATCGCGACATCATCCCGTTCTTCGTGCGCCCGCAGGTCGGCAAGCCGCAGGCCAAGGTCTGCTACCTCGCTTCGACTTTCACCTTCCAGGTCTACGGCAACTTCTCGCGCGGCTTGTTCACCGATGCCTTCCGCACGCGTGTCGCCGACTGGAAAGCGGCGGCCAACAATCCCGACGACCACAAGGACTACGGGCTGTCGACCTACAACTTCCATCGCGATGGTTCGGGTGTCGCCTATTCCTCGCACTTGCGGCCGCTGCTGACCTGGCGGCCCGACTTCATGACCTTCAACGACAAGGCGGGTTCGGGCCTACGCCACCTGCCGGCCGACACCCATCTGCTCGGCTGGATGGATCGCCTGGGCATCGTCTACGACGTCGTGACCGACCACGACCTGCACGACAAGGGCGTCGACATCCTCGCCGCGTACAAGGCGGTCGTCACCGGAACGCATCCCGAGTACCACACGGCGCGCACGCTCGATGCGCTGCAAGGCTACGTCGATAACGGCGGCCGGTTGATGTATCTCGGCGGCAACGGCTTCTACTGGCGGGTGGCGCTGAGCGACGCCGTGCCCGGCGCCATCGAGGTGCGCCGCACCGAAGGCGGCATCCGAACCTGGCCGGCCGAGCCCGGCGAGTACTACCACGCTTTCGACGGCGCCTATGGCGGGCTGTGGCGGCGCTCCGATCGGCCGCCCAACCTTCTGTGCGGCATCGGCTTCTCCAGCCAGGGCCTGTTCGTCGGTGACTCCTATCGGCAGAGTCCGGCGGCGCGCGACAATCATCACGCCTGGGTCTTCGAGGGCGTGAAGGAAGAGCTGTTCGGCGGCTACGGCTTCTCGGGCGGCGGGGCGGCAGGCTTCGAGCTCGACCGGCTGGACCATCGGCTGGGCAGCCCGCTCAACGCCGTGGTGCTCGCCTCGTCGGAGGGCCACGACCGCAAGGAGTTCGTGGTCGTCCATGAAGAACGCCTGGGCTTCGACACCACCATCCCCGGCGACACGCTGGAAGGCCTGATCCGCGCCGACATGACCTATATCGAGAAGCCCAAGGGCGGCGCGGTGTTCTCGACCGGCTCGATCACCTATTGCGGCTCGCTGCCGCACAACAAGTACGACAACGACGTCTCGCGCCTCACCTTCAACGTCATCAACCGTTTCGGGGAGCTGAACTTGAGGTGGCCATTCTGAGGGCGCCACACTCTCCGCGGGCTTCGGATCGCTCCAGTCACGCCGTTTTTCGACCCAGTTGCGATTCGACAATCCTCTTGTCTCGACCATCGCAAAGTATCCGTTCCAATCACGCTGCTTCGGCTGCACAATGAGTTTCGCCAGACTCGACATCCTCCCCGAGCCGGCCAAGCGACGATTGATCGCCGCAGCCGCGAGTGTCGATCTGACAGCTTTGCCGGTTGTCGCAGGCGAAAGTTCGAGGGATCGCAGGCAGTGAGAGACTTGCCAGTTTGCGACCAGATCAAGGCGATCGCGGAACGCATCATATGGTTCGAGCCGCCGGGGAAAGCGTTGTCCAATGTCGTGCGGTTTCTGGCCTACGCTTTCAGTCGGGCAAGTTGGGAAGACATGCAAGCGCTGCGACAGTACCTGAACGACGAAGAGTTGCGGGAAGCATTGGATAGGGCGCCGCCCGGCATCATCGACGCCCGGTCGTGGGCGTGTTGGAACGCGAAGTTTGGGCGATATCCCGCGCCTGCGATGCCGCAGCGGCGGTTCGGATAGCGTGATTTGGCGTTCGACGCGGATCGGAAATTCTCGATGATGCACGAGCGGGCCCGGAGGCCCGCGGTCCGGCTCGAGTCAGCCGACCTTCGCCTTGGCCGCGGCGGTGAGCGCGGCGAGCAGACCCCTGCAGCCGACTTCGATGAGATCGAGGGCGCGTTCGTAGTCGCGCGGCGTGCCGCCATAGGGATCCTTGATCTCGAGCACGCCGGCCGGCGGCCCGTACTTCATCAGCAGCTGCACACGGTCGGCGGCATCGCGCGGCGCCATCCAGCGCAAGTCGGCGAGATGGCGGCGCTCCATGGCCAGCACGAAGTCGGCGTTGGCTATGTCCTCGGCCGTCACCTGGCGGGAGCGCTGACCGCCGATGTCGAATCCGCGATGTGCGGCGACGTCGACCGCGGTCGGCGTCGGCGCCTCGCCGGCATGCCCGGCCGACGTTCCGGCGGAGACGATGGTGAAGGCGGCCTCCAAGCCGGCCCGGCGCGCCAAGGTGCGGAAAGCACCCTCGGCCATGGGCGAGCGGCAGATGTTGGCCGTGCAGACGAAGAGAACGCCGATGGTCATCGCTTGCCATCCTATCACAGGGCAGCGGCGGCCAGCGATCGAATCGGCCGGCCCGCCGTTCGATTCGGTCGGGGACGCGCGGGCATCGGCGGCAGCCACACGGGGCATGAATCTTTCGACCGATTCCAGCTGGACGATTCATGCTTTAGAGTGCCGCCATGCATCAGGACTTCCTGCCTCCGGGGATCGTGATTCTGACCGGCGCGGGCATCTCCAAGGAAAGCGGCATCGATACGTTCCGCGACAAGGACGGATTGTGGACCCGCGTCGATCTCGAGGAAGTGGCGACCATCGAGGCCTGGCATCGCGACAAGAAGAAGGTGCTCGATTTCTACAACCATACCCGCCGCGGCCTGCGCGCCGCCCATATCGTGCCCAACGCCGCCCACCTCGCATTGGCGCGTCTGGAACGCGACTACGAAGGTGAGGTCGTGGTAGTGACGCAGAATATCGACCCCCTGCACGAGCAGGCGGGCTCCAGGACCGTCCTGCACATGCACGGCCGCGACGGCGAGGTGCGCTGCATGGGTTGCGGCCATGTCTTTGCGTCGGAGGCCGATCTGTCACCGCAATCGAAGTGCCCCAACTGCCAGGCGGTGGGCGAGCTGCGGCCCAACATCGTCTGGTTCGGCGAGATGCCGCAGCACATGGACGAGATCTACGCCGCGATCGATCGCTGCGTAGATCTCGTCCAGATCGGCACATCGGGCGAGGTCTATCCCGCCGCGGGCTTCGTGCTGCAGGCGCGCCGCCGCGCCCGTGCCCATACGGTCGAGCTCAACCTCGAACCGACCGGCAATCAGCCCCTGTTCCACGAGCACATCTACGGCCCCGCCACCCAAACCGTGCCCGCCTATGTCGAGCGCGTGCTGGCCGGCCGTTGGAAATCCTGAGGAGAAGACCATGCCCGACATGACCGCCGCCATCGCCCCGCCACACGGCGCGCATCACATCCCGCCCGACGCGCACGGCCGCAACTTCTATGCGATCGACCGGCAGTTCCAGGACCTGATGTCGCTCTACATGGAGCCCGGCCTGCGGACGCAGATCACGCCGCATTTCGAGCGGCTGGGCGAGCTCGCCGGCAACCGGCTCGACGAGCTCGCCACGATCGCCGACAAGCATCCGCCGGTGCTGCAGCCGCGCGACCGCTTCGGCCGCGACGAGGACTGGATCGACTACCATCCCGCGTATCGCGAGATGGAGAAGATCGCGTTCGAGGAATTCGGCATGCACGCCATGACGCATCGCCCGGGCGTGCTGGGCTTGAGCGAGCCCGCCCATCCGTTGATCAAGTACGGCATCACCTACCTCTTCGTGCAGGGCGAGTTCGGCCTGATGTGCCCGGTCTCGGTGTCCGACACCTCCAACTTCGTGATCAAGCGCTTCGGCTCGGCGCCGCTGAAGAAGCTCCTGCTCGACCGGCTGTTGAGCCAGGATCCGGCAACCATGCTGAAGGGCACGCAGTTCATGACCGAGAAGGCCGGCGGCTCGGACGTCGGCGCGCTCGAGACCGAGGCCGAGCGGATCGGCATCGGCCCCGACGGCATCGAACGCTGGAAGCTGTACGGCCAGAAATGGTTCTGCAGCCATGCCGATGCCGATGTCGCGGTCCTGCTGGCGCGGCCGCGCGGCGCCCCGGCCGGCACCAAGGGGCTCGGCATGTTCGCCATGCCGCGGCGCCTGGAGGACGGCAGCCGCAATGGCTACCGGATCGTGCGCCTGAAGGACAAGCTCGGCACCCGCTCGATGGCCTCCGGCGAGATCGTCATGGATGGCGCCGTCGCCTACCTGGTGGGCGACGTGACGCAAGGCTTCAAGCAGATGATGGAGCAGGTCAACTTGTCGAGGCTGAGCCATGGCGTCAGAGCCGCCTCGATGATGCGCCGCTGCCTCAACGAGGCGATGGTGGTGGCGCACAGCCGCCGCGCCTTCGGCAAGGCGATCGGCGAGTATCCGCTGCTGCGCCGTCAGCTGATGAAGATCATGCTGCCGACCGAGCAGGCGCTGTCGATGTACGCCTTCTCGGCCGACGCCATGGGCAGAGCGAACAAGGGCGACAAACAGGCGGCCGACCTGTTGCGCATCCTGACCCCGGTCTACAAATTCCGCGCCTGCCGCGACAACATTCCGGTGGCGAGCCACACGCTCGAAGTGCGCGGCGGGCTGGGCTACATCGAGGAGTGGGTGACGGCCCGCCTGGTGCGCGACGCGCAGATCGGCACGCTGTGGGAAGGCACATCCAACATCAATGCGCTCGACGTTGTGCAGCGCGCCGTCGGCAAGGTCGGCGGCCACAAGACGCTGACCGCGGCGCTGAAGGACAAGTACGAAAGATCGGGGGCCCTGCCCGGCCAGTACAAGGGCCTGCTGGGCAGCACGCTCGATCGTGTCGAACGTTTCGTCGAGGCGGTCGCGGCCGATCCCAAGCAAGAAAAGCGCTGCCGGCTCGCCGCCGGGGCGCTCTATCACGCCACCACCGCCGCCCTGCTCGCCTGGGAGGGCGCCACCTTGGGCGCTCAGGGCGGCGATGCGCGGCGCCTGCTGCTGTCACGGCTGGTGATCGAGCATCGCCTGGCGCCGCAGGACCCGCTGTCGCTGGCCGAGTCGTCGTGGGAGCAGGAGGCGATGGATTTGCTGCTGCAGGACAAGCCGGTGCCTCTCGCCAAGGCGACTTCCCTGGTAGGATAGCGCCATGACCGCAGCCCCTCCCCCTCCGACCTGGACGATCGTGTCTGTGCTCGAAAGGTCCTATACGATGGCGCGCGACAATTTCGCGGCCTTCGTCACCGTGACCCTGGTGTTTGGCGCCGTCTCCCTGGTGGTGGATGTGCTGCGCCTGGGATTTCTGTCGGGTGTCGTGCATCTGGCCTGCAGCGCCGCGACCGCGATCTGCATCACCTGGGGCACCTTCCAGGTGATCGGTGGGCGCAAGCCCGAGTGGGAGCCGATGCTGCGGCAGATTCAGGGGCCGCTGTTCGGTCGCCTGCTGCTGCTCGGCCTGGTGCAGTTTCTCGTGATCGCCCTATCGGCGATTCTGATCGTCCCGCCGTTCTTCCTGTTGCCCCTGTGGGCGGTGACGATCCCCGCCATGATGATCGAGCGCAACGACATCGGCGGTGCGTTCAACCGCAGCATGGACCTCACGCAGCACCGGCGGCTGGCGATCCTCGGCGCGTTCGTGCTGTGGGCGTTGATTTTCGTGGCCGGCGCCGCAGTGATCGTCCTGCTGTTCGGGATGGGCTCCGTGGGACGACTGATCCTCTGGATCTATGGCGCGGTCGCGGCGACCGTGGTCTATCCCCTGCCGGCGATCTTCTACGTGCTGCTGCGCGAGGAGAAGGAAGGCGTCAGTGCGGCGCAGATCGCCGCTTCGGTCGAGTGACGATCAGCGTAACAGTGCGTCCAGC
>VGCQ01000182.1 GCA_016870055.1 Alphaproteobacteria bacterium
CGCGCACCGCGTTCGGCCAGCTCGGATTCGCTCTCGGTCTTGCCGTCAGCTCGTCGCTGCTCTACGGCATGTTCTCTCCGCTGCTTCAGCAGCGCTTGCACGAGGCCGGTGCGACGCCCGCCGAGCAGGCTCAGGCGATCGGCATTCTGCAGTCCTACGTGCAGGCGGTCAGTACCGACAAGTTCAACGCCCAGCTCGTTCACGAGGTGGTCGCGAGCGGCACGTCGGCCTACCTCGCGAGCTATCGCGCCACCATGCTGCTCATGGCCGCGTCGATCGCGGTCATCGGCGTGCTGTGCTTGTGGCTGTTGCCGAGGCGCGCCGGTTCGCGCTGAATCGGGGTGGCAGTGTGGCCGCGCCTTCTTCCTTTTTTGCTGTTGCCTGTCCTGCAGCTCGCGCCGGTAGCCGGCTCGGCGCAGTCATCGGGCGGCTCGCCGCCGGCGCTGATCGGCCTGATACACGACCAGCAGCGTGCGGCGCGTCATCGCGAACGGGCCGAACTGGAGCGGCCGTTCAGTCGCATGACGCAGGATTACGCCCGCATGAAGAAGACGGTCGAGGACGATACCGGCCTGTCATTCGCCATGGACGCTTCGGCCACGACCCAGATGGGCGTGCCGGGTGGCGCGGTGAACGCGATTCAGGCGATGTTCACGCCGAACGTGAACTGGAAGGCGATTCGCCACCCTGCCTGGGGCACGGGATCTGTCCAGTTCGACTACCTCGCCGCCCAGTACTGGTCGGCCGCCAACGCTGCGGAGCTCGCGGCGGACCTGAGGCTCAACAGCCCGCTCAACGCCTATCCGGCCAACAGCCAGTTTTTTCGGCAGGTAAGCTACACTCACGAGTTGCCGGGCGAGTCGATCGCCATCACGTTGGGGCAGTATCCCTTCGCCAGCTTTGACGGCAGTTTCTACGCCAACGATCAGCAGAAGAGTTTCCTGTCGAACTCGATGTCGCAGAACGGCAGCCAGAACTACTCCAAGGCGAGTCTCGGCGCCTACGCCCAGCTCACGCCTCTGCAGGGTGTGACGTTGGCGTCGGGCTTTCACGACGCGAACAACCTCACCGGCAGTTCGATCGACTTCAACACCGTGGGCAGGGGGCCGTATTCCTGGTTCGTCTACGGCGCTTGGTCGCCGTCCCCGCCTAGCGTGGGCAAGGGGCAGTACGCGCTCCTCTACTACAATCTGGCGGGTGTGCCGGCCCAGCCGCGTGCCAGCGATGGCCTGTCCTTCAGTGCCTCGCAGGCGATTGGCAGTGCGTGGGGGCTGTTTTTGCGCGCCAACACCGCCTGGAACTCCAGCTTTGCCGTGCGATCGTCGATCGCGGCCGGTACCGTCGTGAGCGATCCCCTCGGGCGGGGGACGAATGATCAGGTCGGCCTCGGCATTGCCTGGAACCAGACCAACACCAGCCTCTACCCTGGCACGGCGGTGCGGCCCAGCGAGACCATGCTGGAGCTTTACTGGAATTGGGCGATCGGCCGCCAACTCCTGGTTACACCCGACGTCCAATTGTTCCTGCAGCCCGCGCTCTCGCCCGCCGCGGGTGTCGCGGCCGTCTTCTCGCTGCGTGTCACGACATTCTTTTGATGACCCGCACGATGGCGGGCTGTCTGTCTAGGAACGCACGGCTGGTGGCGCTTTTGCGGGCCAGCGCCGCGGACGAGATGAAACCGCAAGCGGTTTCGGTTGCAGGCAAGCCGGCTTAGCCCAACGCTCCGGACTTCTTGAGGGCATCGATCTCGGCAGGACTGAAGCCGGCTCCGCGCAGGACTTCGTCGTTGTGCTGTCCGACGGCCGGCGGCGGGCCGGCCGTGCGCGGTTGGGCGAAGCCCAAGCGAATGGGATTGTTGACCGTGCGTGGCACCTCGGGATTGGTGGTGTCGGCAAAAATGCCGGCGTGGCGCGCCTGTTCGTCGTCGACCACGTCGGAGAGCCGGCCGATGACCCCGAACGGGATGCCGGTGCCGGCCAGGATCTTCTCCCATTCGGTGTAGGTCTTGGCAGCGAACACCGGCATCAGCTCTTTCACCAATTCGAGTGAGCGTGTACGCCGCTCGGCCCGGTCGGTGAAGCGCGGATCGGCCAGAAGGTCCGGGCGCTCGATGGCGGTGCACAAAGCCGGCCACAGGCGGTCGTCGCGCACCAGCAGCAGTTGCAACCAGCGGTCGTCCTTGGTGCGGTAGAGGTTGGTCAGCGCGTTGCGCGGCCGGTCGGGCGCCTGGCGCGGCGGCAGGTGGGCGCCGACCAGCGCTCCGGCGGCCGAGGTGCCGTTGGCCCACACGCCGTTGGCATAGAGCGACGTGCCGACCCAGCAACCTTGGCCGGTGCGGTCGCGTTGGCGCAGGCCGAGCAGGATGGCGGCGACCAGGGTCATGGCGGTGGCGCGGTCGCCCTGTGCCGGCAGCGACAGGCCGGGCGGTCCGCCTTCGTAGCGCGCGGCGTCGAGGATGCCCGAACGACCGAAATAGGCGGTGACGTCGAAGCCCGGCCGATCGCGGTCCGGTCCGCTCTCGCCGTAGCCGGTGAGCGAGCAGTAGACCAGGCGCGGGTTGACAGGCTCGACATCCTCCCAGCGCAGCCGCAGGCGCTCGCGCGCCGGCGGCGGGAAGTTGATGATCACGACATTGGCCTGTGCGATCAGCCGCTCGACCACCGGCCGCGCCGCGGCGTTCTTGAGATCGAGTGCCAAGGAGCGCTTCAGCCGACCATCGAGCTGCCAGGGGAAGTTCTTGTCGCTCTGCGGGTACGATGCGTTCTTGAAGTTGTTGCGATGCGGATCGCCTTCGCCCGGCGGCTCGATCTTGATCACGTCGGCACCGAAATCGGCCAGCGCGACAGCCGCCGCCGGTGCGGCAATGAACGAGCTGATATCGAGCACGGTCAGCCCGTCGAGCGGTCCACGGGCCGGCTCGTCGGTCATGACACCGCGCCGCTCCGGCGCAAGCGCCCAATCTCGTCGGCCGACAGGCCGGCCTCGGTCAGGATCTGATCGCTGTGCTCGCCCAACGCCGGCGCCGGCCGCGCGACCTGCGGTTCGGCGAAGCCGAGGCGAATCGGATTGGCAAGCGTGCGCGGCATTTCCGCGATTTCTGTGTCGACGACGGCGCCGCAGGCGGCGGCCTGGGCGTCATCCGGCACATCTTGCGGGCGGCTGATGACGCCGAAGGTGATGGCGCGGCTGGCCAGTGTGTCGCGCCAGTGCTCGTAGGTGTGGTGGGCGAAGCACTCGCGCAGGATGGCGGCAAGTTCGGCCGAGCGCCGCCGCCGGTCGTCGACAGCGGCGAAGCGCGGATCGCGCTCCAGGTCGGGCCGGCCGATCGCCTCGCACAGTCCCGGCCACATCTTGTCCTCGCGCACGATGGTGAGCTGCAGCCAGCGATCGTCCTTGGTGCGGTAGATGTTGCCCAGCGCCGTTCGCGGCCGGTCGGGCGGCGGCCGCGGCGGCAGGAAGGCGCCGACCAGGGCAGCTTGGGCGATGACGCCGCACGACCACAGCCCATTGCCCAGCAGTGAGGTGCCGACCCAGGAGCCCTCGCCGGTCTTCATGCGGTGGATCAGCGCCATCAGGATCGCCGAGACCAGGCTCATCGCCGTGGCGCGATCGCCCTGGGCCGGTCCGGGGACGCCGGGCGGGCCGCCCTCGTAGCGCTGGGCATCGAGGAGGCCCGAGCGGGCGAAGTAGGCCGTGACGTCGAAACCCGGCCGATCGCGGTCGGGCCCGGTCTCGCCGTAGCCGGTCAACGAGGCGTAGATCAGCTTGGAGTTGACCCGCTTCACATCGTCGTAGGCCAACTTCAGCTTGTCGCGGACCGGTGGCGGGAAGTTGCAGATCAGCACGTCCGACTCCGTGATCAGCCGATCGAGGGCGGCGCGCGCTTCGGGCTGCTTGAGGTCGAGCGCCAACGAGCGTTTGTTGCGCGAATCCATGTGCCAGGGATAGTTGACGGGGCTTTTGGGGTAGCTTGCCGAGTCGAGCATGATCCGCCGGTTGGGGTCGCCGTCGGGTCCCTCGACCTTGATGACATCGGCGCCCCAGTCGCCCAGCACGACGGCGGCGGCGGGGGCGGCGATGAACGAACTGATATCCAGCACGCGCAATCCCGCCAATGGCAGGCTAGGCTCGGTCATGACGGTTCCCTAAAGGTCCTTTGGTCGATATGGAAATGGACCTCTGGCGTCCGTCAAGGCCGCCTCTTGGCGTGTTTCGGCACGCGGCGCGTTTGAGGAGTGATCGTGGCAGACAAGAAAAAGCCCAACGTCATCGTCGTCCTGATCGACGACCTCCGATTCGACGAGGTCGGGATTTGCGGCCATCCCTTCATGAAGTCACCGCACATCGACCGTATCGGCCACGAAGGCGCGATGTTCACCGCGGCCTTCCACACCACGCCGCTCTGCTCGCCCAATCGCGCCTCGATCGTCACCGGCCAGTATGCCAGCCGCCACGGCATCATCGACAACGTGGCGCGCGACGCCCACAGCCATCGGCTGCCCAATTACCATGTCGTGCTGCAACGGCTGGGCTACGACACCGCGCATGTCGGCAAATGGCACATGGGCAACTCGGGCGGGCCGCGGCCGGGCTACGATCGTTGGGTGAGCTTCCCGGGGCACGGCTCGATCGTCGATCCGGTGCTGAACATCGACGGCGATGAGCGCCGGCACAAAGGCTACATCACCGACCTTCTGAATGCGCAGGCCGTCGAGTTCCTGCGCAAGAAGCGCTCGAAGCCGTTTGCGTTGTTCCTTGCTCACAAGGCGGTGCATCCCGACGCCTTCCAGGCGGCCGACGGCACGATCGATCTCACCAAGGGCGGCTATCGCGTGCCGGCCCGTCATGCCGACCTCTACAAGGGCGCGCACTTCCCGCGCCGGCCCAACGCCCTGCCGCCCGAGCGGGTGGTGAAAGACAAGCCGGCCTGGACCGAAGCCTTCCGGCTCAAGGCCAACCCTGCCTCGCGCCGGGTGTTGGACGGCATCGAAGCCGGCTCCGACGAGGAGATCCGGCTGCGCGCCGCCATGATGGCCTCGGTCGACGAGGGCATGGGCGAGATTTTCAAGGCGCTCGAGGCCACGGGCCAGCTCGACGACACCTTCATCCTGTTCCTGGGCGACAACGGCTACTTCTTCGGCGAACACGGGCTCGGGCCCGAGCGACGCTTTGCCTACGAGGAAGGCATCCGCTCGCCGTTCCTGATCCGCTATCCCAAGTGGTTCAAGCCGGGCACGGTGAAGGACGACCTGGTGCTCGCTCTCGACATCGCGCCCACCATCGTCGATCTCGCCGGCGGCAAGGCGGCCGATATCGAGCACATGCAAGGCCAGTCGCTGCGGCCGCTGGTCAAGGCCGGCCGGCGCCGCGTCTTCCGCTCGTCCTTCATGTGCGAGTATTTCAGCGAGAACGCCATGCCGTGGCTGATCGGCATGAGTTACAAGGCGATCCGCACGCGGCGCCACAAATACATCCACTGGACGCAGAAGTCGCTCGACGGTGTGGCATGCGACGAGCTCTATGACCTGACTCGCGATCCCTACGAGATGCACAATCTCATCAACCAGCGCAGCGAGCGAGCCACCGTGGCCCGGCTGCGCCGGCAACTCGCCAAGCTGGTTGCCCAGTCGGTTGGCCTTTGACGGCTCGAGGAGGCATCGCATGACGCTCACCAAACGCACGCTTCTGATCGCGGCATTGGCCGCCTCGACCGGTGCGGCCCGCGCTCAGGCCTGGCCGGCCAAGCCGATCCGGCTGATCGTGCCGCTGGCGCCCGGCGCCACCGCCGACATCGTCGCCCGCCTGTTCGCCGAGGAGCTCGGCAAGGCGCTCGGCCAGACGGTCGTGGTCGACAACAAGACCGGGGCGGGCGGCACCATTGCCACCGCCGAGGCGGCGCGTGCGACGGCCGATGGCTACACGGTGGCGTTGGTCAGCCAAGGCACGCTGGTCTTCAACATGGGTCTCTACAAGGCACCGGGCTACGACTCGCTCAAGGACCTGGCACCGGTGACGGTGAGCGGCGGCGTGTCGAACGTGCTGATCGTGCACCCCGACAATCCCGCCAAGACCGTCGCCGACCTGCTCGCCCAGGCGCGCGCCAAGCCGGGCGAGCTGACCTACGCATCGGGCGGTGTCGGCACGAGCCATCACATGTCGGGCGTGCTGCTCGAGATGCGCACCGGGGTGAAGCTCCAGCATGTGCCCTACCGCGCCACGCCGGCCGGCATCCAGGCGGTGGCCAACGGCGAGGTGACGATGGGCCTGTTCAACACGCCGACCGTCATTGGCCTGATCAAGGGCGGCAAGCTCAAGGCCCTCGCCGTCACCAGCGAGAAGCGGTCGGACCTGCTCGCCGGCGTGCCGACCATGATCGAGTCGGGCGTCCAGGACTACGTGGTCAACACCTGGATGGGCTTCGCGACACCAGCCGGCACGCCCGAGCCGGTGATGGCGAAGCTCAACGCCGAGATCAACCGGATCGGCCAGCAGCCGGCGATCCGCGAGAAGATGCTGGCGCAGGGCATCGAGCTGCTGCCGCCGGTCTCGCCGGCGGCCGCCCAGAAGCTGGTCCGCGACGACCTTGCGCTGTGGCTGCCCATCATCAAGGCGTCGGGCGCGTCGGCGGAGTAGCAGCCGACGACGCTTCATTCCCCGTGTTCCTCCCTTCCAAGCGAGGAGGGAAACACGAGGGTGCGTGTCGAATGCGAGAGCATTCCTTGCCAAAGCTCGCCTTGCCGCTTATCTCCCCGCTCCATGGGATACAGAGTCGCCGTCGTCGGAGCGACCGGCAATGTCGGTCGCGAAATGCTGCAGATCCTGGCCGAGCGGAACTTCCCGGCCGATGACGTCGTGGCGCTCGCCTCGGCGCGATCGGCCGGCAAGCAGACCTCGTTCGGCGAGCGCTCGACGCTCAAGGTTCAGGATCTCGCCAAGTTCGACTTCAAGGGCATCGACATCGTGCTGAGCTCGCCCGGCGCCAAAGTGTCGGCCGAGCACAGCCCGCGCGCCGCCAAGGCCGGTGCGGTGGTGATCGACAACACCTCCTACTGGCGCATGGATCCCGACGTGCCGCTGGTCGTGCCTGAGGTCAACGCCCGGGCGATCGCGGGCTACAAGGCGCGCGGCATCATCGCCAATCCCAACTGTTCGACCATTCAGATGGTGACGGCACTGAAGCCGATCCACGAGGCGGCTGTCATCAAGCGCGTCGTGGTCGCGACCTACCAGTCTACTTCGGGTGCGGGCAAGGAGGCGATGGACGAGCTGCTCAATCAGACCAAGAGCTTCTTCGTCAATCAGACGCTGGAGCCGAGCAAGTTCACCAAGAACATCGCCTTCAACGTCATCCCGCACATCGACGTCTTCATGGACGACGGCTCGACCAAGGAAGAGTGGAAGATGGTGGTCGAGACCAAGAAGATTCTCGACCCCAAGATCAAGGTTCACGCCACGTGTGTGCGCGTGCCGACCTTCGTCGGCCACGCCGAGGCGGTGAACCTCGAGCTCGAGCAACCGCTCGACGAGACCGAGGCGCGCCGTGTGCTCGCCGCACAGCCCGGCGTGCTGGTGGTCGACCGGCGCGAACCGGGTGGCTACGTCACGCCGCAGGAGGTGACGGGGCAGGACGGTGTGTTCGTCAGTCGCGTGCGCGTCGATCCCACGATCGACAACGGACTGTCGCTCTGGATCGTCAGCGACAACCTGCGCAAGGGCGCTGCCCTCAACGCCGTGCAGATCGCCGAGGAGTTGATCCGCAGCTACATCTAGTGGCGAATGCCCGACGGAGGCCTGATTAGAAGACGCCCGGGTGGCTCGGAGATGGTTCTGTTCTATGTCTCTGAATCTAAATGATAATCTATTCAAAACAGGTGGTTAAAAGAGATATTTCATGTAATATGACAGGGTGAACGACACGCCATCGCTCCACACCCTGCGGCCGCAGTCCTTGGCGTCATCGGCGCCGACGCCGCTGTTTGGCAACGAAGCCGATACCTTCGCTCAGCAATTGCGTCTCGCCGCGCAAGCTCATCGGGCGGGGCGGCTCGACGAGGCGATCGCGTCCTATCTCAAGCTGCTGGCGGTGCGACCGCATCATGCCGAGTTGCACAACAATCTCGGCGTGGCCCTGCGGCTCGCCGGCAAGCTCGATGCATCGGTCAGCCATCATCGCCTGGCGTTGGCCGCCGACCCCGGCAATCCGGCACTTCATTCGAATCTCGGCAATGCGTTGCGCGCCGCGAGTTGCCTCGGCGAAGCGGTGAAGCATCATTTCCAGTCGATCAGTCTCGATCGCGACTATGGGGAAGGTTTCTTCAACCTGGCGCTTTGCCTGCGCGACCTCGGTCGGCTCGACGAGGCCATCGGCTGCTTCGGCCGCGCGCTGACGCTCAACTCCGACAATCGGCGTGCCCGGGTCGAGCTCGCCATCGCGCTCTTGATGCGCGGCGAGCTGGCGCAGGGCTTCGCCGCCTACGAGGCGCGCAAGCGTCTGCCCGAGGCGCCGGCGCCCGATTTCACTCAGCCGCCGTGGGACGGCGGTCCGATCGGCGGCAAGCGCATTCTGCTCTATCCCGAGCAGGGGCTGGGTGACGTGTTGCTGTTCGTGCGCTTTGCCCGCGAGCTGAAGCGGCGCGGCGCGACCGTGCTGGTGCTGTGCCAGGCGTTGCTCAAGGATTTGCTGGCTGCCGCCGATTTCATCGATCAGGTCGTGGCCGAAGGCGAGCCGCTGCCGCCGTTCGACCTGCACGCGTCGCTGGTCTCGCTGCCTCATCTCTGCCGCATCGACTTCGATGCGCCGATCTCCCATCCACCCTATCTGAAGCCGCCGACCGACAGCCGCATCAAGCTCGGTCGCACCGACCAGGCCAGGCTGCGGGTCGGTGTCTACTGGGCGGCGACATCGGGTCGCTCGTCCGGGCTACGGCGCTCGGTGCCGTTTCAACGTTTCATGGAACTCGCCGGCGATCCTGAGCTCCTGATGTTCAGCCTGCAGGGCGGTGTACATCAAAAGGACATTCAGCAATTCGGTGCCGGCGGGCTGGTGCACGATGTCGGGCGCGGCATCTTCGACTTCGCCGAAGCCGCGACAGCATTGGCGCAACTCGATCTGTTGATCTCGATCGACGCGCCGATCGCCCATCTCGCGGCCGCTATGGGCGTCAGGACCTGGGTGTTGTCGCCGTCGACCGTCGACTGGCGCTGGCTGCTCGGCGGCGAAGCCGCACCCTGGTATCCCTCGGCGCGGCTGTTCCGCCAGCCGGGGCCCGGCGATTGGGACGCGGTATTTGCCGCGGCCCGCCGCGAGCTGCACCTGCCGAAGCAAGCCTAGAACACAGCCCGCCCAGCTGGAATCAGCTGATCGGATTCCGCTCTAGTGTCCTGATTCGGAAGTTTTGACGATCTTAGCCTGGTTATCGGCAATTTTGAGATTTGCGAGGCAGAAGCGCTTGATGGTTGCGAGGATGTCGTCGGCC
>VGCQ01000183.1 GCA_016870055.1 Alphaproteobacteria bacterium
AGAAGGTCACATCGAGCTGAACGGTCGGATCACGCGCTCGCCGAAACGCGGCAAGCTTTCCTCGAGGTCGGGCAGGAAGGCGCCGACAGGCAACACGATGCGGCCGATGCCGCGACGCCGGCGCTCTTCGACCGCGATCTGCGGATCGACGGTCGAGCCGGGCAGAAGATCGGGACAGCCGGCGATCATCTCGATCGCGTCGGGATCGCGGCCGGCCGCCTCGGCGGTGCGGCGCGCCAGCTCGAACAGTGGCAGGGGATCGATCTGCGCGCCGATCGACGGGAAGAAGCCGTCGCCCAAGCGGCCGGCGCGCCGCGCCGCCGCTTCGGAGTGACCGCCGACCACGATGGGCACGCGCCCGACCGGCTTGGGATTGCAGCTCACTTCGTGGAAGTTCACGAACTCGCCCGCGAAGCTCGCGCCGTCGGCTGCCCACAGCGCCCGCAGCGCGGCGACATATTCGTCGGCGCGTTTGCCACGGCGCGCGAACGGCACGCCGATCGCCTCGAACTCCTCTTTCAGCCAGCCCACGCCGATGCCGAGCTCGAAGCGGCCGCCGCTCATGTGATCGAGAGTGGCGACCTGCTTGGCGAGCACCAGGGGATCGCGCTGCGGCAGGATGATCACACCGGTGAGGAAGCGCAGCCGCGTGGTGACAGCGGCGGCATAGGCGATCCAGATCAGCGGATCGGGAAAGGCGCCGGTGCGGCCGATCGGCAGGCGGCCGCTCGCCGCATAGGGATAGGTCGAGGTGTAGTTGTCGGGAAACACCACGTGGTCGACCGCCAGCACCGAGTCGAACCCGGCGGCTTCCGCCAGGCGCGCCAAGCGCGCGGCGCCGGCGAAGTCGGGGAAGGTGTTGTTGCCGAAGTGCAGGGCGAATTTCACGGCCTCACCAGCCGAGATCGCGGCGGATCCTGGCCGCCAGCGCGAGGTGGCGATCGTGATCACCGGCGAAACGCAGCATCAAGTGCGTGACGCCGCCGTCGACGTAGGACTTCATCACCGCCATCGCATCGGCCGGCGTGCCGGCAAAGCATCTCTGCATCTTGCGCGTCAGCTGCGGATCGACGCCGTAATATTCCTTGAGGTAGGCGTTGAGCTTGTCGTCGGCGCGCCGGGTGTCGTCGTCGATCGAGAACGTGACGTACATCGCCGGCGTGAGCGTGGACGGATCGCGGCCTGCCGCCTTGGCCGCTGCAGTGACCTCGGCCCATTCCTTGGCGTAGTTCTCCGGCCGCGCGCTGGTCGGGAACCAGCCGTCGAACAGCCGGCCGGCGCGCTGGCGTGCCGCGGTGACCGCGCCCGCACTCCAGATCGGCGGGCCGCCGGGACGATGCGGCGTCGGCCCCAGCACGCCCGACTGGACGGTCCAGCGCCCTTCCATCCCCGGCTTCGGCCAGGTGACCGGCTTGCCGCTCCACAGCGCGCGGCACAGCATCAAGCCTTCCACCATGCGACCGACCCGCTTGTCGAACGGCACGCCAGCGGCGGCGAACTCGGCGCGAACGTTGGGTACGTCGGGGGCGATGCCGACACCCAGGATCACCCGCCCTTCGGCGATGCGGTCGAGCGTGGCGACCTGATGCGCCAGCACGACGGGATTTCGCAGAGCAGGCAGCAGAACAGCCGTGCCCAACTGGGCGGTCCGGGTGCGCGCGGCGATGGCGGCAAGCAGGGTCAGCGGATCGTGACGCGGTCGTGCCAGGAGCGAATCGCCGACCCACAGCGAATCGAAGCCCAGGCCTTCGGCCTTCTCGGCCAGCGCCAGCAGCGCGGCGGTTTCGTCCCTGCCTTCCATGATGCGCTCGCGCGTCGGCAGCAGGTACCCGATCTTCGGCATGGCGTTTCCTCTCGCTGATTTATTGTTGGTATAGTTCGCGCAGGCAGCAGGGGAAACGACAATGAAATTGGGTCTGGCGATCGGCTATTCGCAAGCGCAGCTCGACGTACCGGTGAAGCTGGTGCAGCGCGCCGAAGAGCTTGGCTACGATTCGGTGTGGACCGCGGAAGCCTACGGCTCCGATGCGGTGACGCCGCTTGCGTTCCTCGCCGCCCATACCAAGCGCATCAAGCTCGGCACCGGCATCATGCAGCTCGCCGCGCGCACGCCGGCCAATGCCGCGATGTCGGCGGCGACGGTCGATGCCATGGCCGGCGGCGGCCGCTTCATCGCCGGCCTCGGCGTCTCGGGCCCGCAGATCGTCGAAGGCTGGTACGGCCAGCCGTGGGGCAAGCCATACTGGCGCATGCGCGACTACGTGGCGATCATGCGCAAGATTTTCGCCCGCGAAGCGCCGGTATCACATGACGGGCGCGAGATTCCGCTGCCCTACACCGGTCCCGGATCGGTCGGCCTCGGCAAGCCGTTGAAGTCGATCCTGCACATGAATCCCACGATTCCGATCTATCTCGCGACCGGCAACGAAACGACGGTCAAGCTCACCGCCGAAGTGGCCGACGGCTGGCTGCCGATGGGCTTCGTCCCGGGCGCGATGAACGAGTACCGGCCGTGGCTGGAGGAAGGCTTCCGCCGCGCCGGCAACGGCAAGAGCATGAAGGACTTCTCGGTGGTCGCCTCGGTGCACGTCGAGATCGAGGACGACGTCAAGGCGGCCCTTGCCCGGCTGAAGCCCGAGGTCGCGCTCTATGTCGGCGGCATGGGCCACAAGACCAAGAACTTCCACAACGACATCATGGTGCGCCGCGGCTTCGGCGACGCCGCCAAGCGCATCCAGGAACTGTACCTCGCCAAGCGCAAGGAGGAGGCGATCGCCGCGGTGCCCGACGAATGGGTCGACTTGAAGTCGCTGGTCGGCCCGCCGGCGCGCATCCGCGAACGCTACCGCGCCTGGGAGGATTGCGGCGCCGACACGATCAACGTGCGCTCGCGCCAGCCCGAGGCGATCGAGGTCATGGCCCAAGCGGCGCGGCTCAACTGAAGGAGGTCACTCATGAAAGTCGGCGTCTTCTCGACCTTCATGTCGCCTCTGGCGACGCCCAAGATGATCATGGATTTCGGCAAGCGCGCCGAAAGCATGGGGCTCGACTCGATCTGGATGGGCGAGCACGTGGCGCTGTTCGACAAGAACACCTACGGCTATCCAGGCTCCAAGGACGGCCGCATCCCGGTGCCGCCGGGCGGCGGCATGCTCGATGTCACGGCGACCTTCGGCTTCCTCGCCGCCGCCACCAGCAAGGTGCGATTCGGCACCGGTGTCGCTTTGGTGCCGCAGCGCAACCCGATCTACACCGCCAAGGAGATGTGCACGCTCGACTGGCTGAGCGACGGCCGGCTCGATTTCGGCATCGGCGTCGGCTGGAACAAGGAGGAGGTCGAGGCCTGCGGCTATCGCTGGGAGGACCGCGGCAAGCGCTGCGACGAGTTCCTCGAGGTGATGCGCCGGCTGTAGACCGAGCCTGTCGTCGACTTCAAGGGCAAGTGGGTCGCGTTCGAGACGCTGCGGCTCGATCCCAAGCCGATCCAGAAGCCGCACGTGCCGATCATCGTCGGCGGCTATGCAGATGCCGCCTTCGACCGCGCCGTGCGCTTCGGCGCCGGCTGGTACGGCTTCAACCTCGATCCGGCGCGCACCAAGCAGATGCTCGACAAGCTCGACGCGGCGTTCGCCAAGGCCGGCCGCAAGCGCAGCCCGAGCTACCAGATCGTCGTCACGCCGCCGATGACCGCCACGGCCGACCAGGCCAAGGCCTATGCCGATCTCGGTGTCCATCGCCTGATCGTCAATCTCGGCAGCCAGCGGCCGGACAAGATCGATCGGCGTATGACGGAGATCGATCAAGTCATGAAGCGCGCCGCCTGATCGACGATCGATCGGCGGCCATCAACCTTCGGCGATCAGCCGCGCCAGCGCGGCCGGCTCGCTCAGCATGGGATAGTGGCCGGTGTCGAGCTCGTGCCAGCGGCCCTTCAGCCGCTCGCAGGCGCGGCGCTGGTGGGCGACCGGCGGGTTGGTGCTGCGCTTGCACCAGATCACCGAGGCGTTCCACGATTGCTGCCAGAAGCGCTCGAGCCTGACCGGCTGAGTCATGGGCGCGATCGGATGCATGGTGCAGCGCTCGATCGCCCAGGCGCGCGTCGCCGGCTCGAGGTCGGCGAACAGCCGCGTCTCGAAGTCGTGGCGCGAGGGACCGCTGGTCAGCTCGGTATTGATCGCGGTCGGCCGCTTCACGATGTCGGGCAACGCCTCGCCATCGAGCAGCGCCAAGGCATCAGCGAACACCACGCGCGCCACCCGCTCGCTCGCCAGCTCGGCCGCCCGCGCCATCACCATGCCGCCGGTGCTGGTGCCGGCCAGCACGACGTCTTTCAGATCCTCGTAGAACAGCAGACCCGCCACCTCCTCGGCGTGGCTCTCGGTGGTGATGCCGGCGCGCACCTGGCCCTTGCGCTCGGCGCAGCCGTCGAGCGTCGGCGCCAGAACGCGGTGGCCTTTGGCGATCAGCTGCTCGACGACCGGCTTCCAGATCCAGCCGCCTTGATAGGCGCCGTGAATCAGCACGAACGTGGTCATGGCTTCTCCTTCGTCTTCACCGTCACGCCGGCCATCTGCTCGAACACTTTCACTACCGCGGCACCATCGCGCTTGTTCAGGCCCTGAGCGCGCGCCATCTGGTAGACCTGCTGCGTGACGTTGGCGAGCAGCACCGGCACGCCGAGCCGCTTGGCGAACGCCGTCTCCAGCTCCTGGTCCTTGTAGGAGATGTCGACCGTGCCGCCGGGCTCGTAGTCGCCGGCCAGGATGCGCGGCACGCGCATCTCCCAGGCTGCGCTGGCGCCGGTCGAGGCGCGCACCACCTCGTAGATCGTCTTGGGATCGAGGCCCGCCTTGACGCCCAGCACCAGGGCCTCGGCCACGGCGACGGTGTTGACCTGCACCAGCATGTTGTTGACCAGCTTCATCGCAAGCCCGCTGCCCAGCGGCCCGACATGGAAGGTGCGATTGCCCATCGCCGAGAACAGATCCTCGCACCGGGCGATCACGTCGGCCTCGCCGCCGACGATGACCGACAGCTCGCCCGCCTCGGCGCGCACCGTGCCGCCGCTCACCGGCGCATCGAGCATGGCGATGCCCTTGGCCTTCAGCCGATCGGCCAGCGCGCGGGCGGCGAACGGATCGATGGTCGCCATGCAGACCACGATGTGACCCGGCTTGGCGCCGGCGATGATGCCGCGCTCGCCGGCGATCACCGCTTCGGCCTGCTCGGTCGTCTCGACGATGACGATCGTGCGCTCGACCGCCGCCGCCACGGCCTGGGCGTTGCCTGCGAGCTCCGCCCCCTTGGCGCGCACCGCCGCGGTCTTGGACTGGTCGATGTCGTGCACCACCAGCTTGTGGCCCGCCTTGGCGAGATTGAGGGCCATCGGGCCGCCCATGGCGCCCAGCCCGATGAAGCCGACCTTGCCGGTCATCGCATTCTCCTTCGTTCGATCGATCAGACGCCGCCCGTGACGTCGATGGTGAGGCCGGTCACGAAGTCGGCGTCCGACGAGGCGAGGAAGCAGATCACTTTGGCCTGATCGGCGGCCTCGGCGACGCGGCGCAGCGGCGTGCGCTCGATCTCCTCGGCTTGCGACGCCTGCGAGCGCTTCTCCCAGTGCGGGCGGATGCGCTCGGTGAGCGTGACGCTGGGCGCGATGGCGTTCACGGTGATGCCGTCAGGCCCGAGCTCGTGTGCGAGCTTGCGCGTGAAGGCGATGATGCCGCCCTTGGCCGCGGCGTAGGCGCTCGAGCTGTTGAAGCTGAGGCCGCGGCCGGCAATCGACGACAGGTTGACGATCTTGCCCGCCCGCTTCTTGCGCATGATCGGGATCACGGCATGGCAGCACAGGAAGGTGGCGTCGAGGTTGAAGGCCAGGAGCTTCTGCCAGTCGGCGAGGGCGAGCTGCTCGGTCGTGGCCTGCGGGTTGGCGATCACTGTGCTGCCGCCCACGGCATTGACCAGGATGTCGATGCCGCCATGGTCGCGCACCATCTCGGCGACCAGCCGGTCGACCTGCGCCTGATCGAGGGCGTCGATCAGCGCGCCCTGGGCCTTGCCAGGCGAACGGCAGGCTCGCTGCAGGCCCGGCATCGCCTCGTCGAGCCGGCCCTGGTGATTGTCGACGGCGATCACGGTGGCGCCCTCGCGCACCATGATCTCTGCCGTGGCGCGGCCGATGCCGTTGGCCGCCGCGGTGATCAGCGCCACTTTGTTGATGAAGCGCATCAGATCGCCTTGCGAACGACGTGGCGGCGATTGGTGGTGTAGGGCCGCACCTCTTTCGGCCAGCGGCCCTTCTCGGCCGCCTCCGCCCACTCCTTGGTCAGCAGCACCGCCGGGCTGTCGATCTCGTAGATCGCGACATAGTGCGGCTCGCTGCCGCCATCCAGCACCTTGCGCTCGCCGCCGATGTTGAAGGCCGCGGGCTCGGTCTTCCAGCGGGTGACCGCGCGCACGCCCGGCACCTTCAGGAGCAGCGGCACGTGCTCGGTGTCGTAGACCTCGTTGAACAGCGCCTCCTTGTCCTTGGCCACATCCATGCTGACCATGAACAGGTATTTCGCAGCGTTCGGCATGTCCCCCTCCTGGTTGCGCCGCTAGGATAGGCACGGGCCTTGGCCAAAGACCAGACGAGGAAACGCGATCATGAAAATCGGCGCAGTGATGTTCTTCACCACGGACTCCATGCAGCCGGCGCCACTGGCGCGCCTGCTCGAGGAACGCGGTTTCGAATCGCTGTGGGTGCCCGAGCACACGCACATCCCCTCGTCACGCAAGACGCCCTACCCAGCAGGCGGCCCGTTGATCCGCCCCTACTACGACATCATGGATCCCTTCCTGGCGCTCAACACCGCGGCCACCGTGACGACCAAGCTCAAGGTCGGCACCGGCATTGCGCTCCTCACCCAGCGCGATCCCATCGTCACCGCCAAGCTGGTCTCGACCATCGACCAGTTGTCGGACGGCCGCTTCCTGTTCGGCGTCGGCAACGGCTGGAACCAGGACGAGATCGAGAACCACGGTACGGCCTTCGAGAGCCGCCACAAGCTGGCGCGCGAGCGCATGGAGGCGATGAAGGCGATCTGGACCAACGAGGAGCCCGAGTATCACGGCGAGTTCGTGAACTTCGACAAGATGAAGCAATGGCCTAAGCCGCGTCAGAAGCCGCATCCGCCGGTCATCGTCGGCGGCGCCTTCCCCTATGCCGCGCGCCGCGCCATCCGCTATGGCGACGGCTGGATCCCGCGCGCCGACCGGCTGGAGAAGGACGGGGTCGGGGTGATCATCGACAAGTTCCGCATCATGGCCAAGGAAACCGGCCGCGATCCGGCGAGCCTGCCCATCACCATCTTCCGCGTGCCCGATGCGCTCGACCAGCTGAAGTTCTGCCAGGAGATCGGCGTCGATCGCGTCACCTTCACCCTGCCGGCCGAGAAGCAGGACAAGTTGATGTCGATCATCGACCGCTGGAGCGAGCTCAAGCGGCAGTTGGGCAGCTGAGCGATGGCGCTGCAGTTCGGCGTCTCGCTCTCCTTCCAGGTCCATCGCGGCCACGGCGAGGCGCGGGACACCGCCTATCGCGAAGCGCTCGAGCTTGCGAGCGAAGCCGATCGGCTGGGCTTCGAGTCGATCTGGGCGAGCGAGCATCATGGCGAGGACGACGGCTACTGCCCCTCGCCGGTCGTCGCCTGCGCGGCACTCGCCGTCGCAGCCCCTCGTTGTCGTGTCGGCCAGGCGGTGGCGCTGGCGCCCCTGCACGGCCATCCGCTGCGGCTGGCCGAGGACCTGTCGGTGGTCGACAACCTCTCGGGCGGCCGGATCGAGATCGGGCTGGGCCAAGGCTATCGCCCGGCCGAGTTCGAGAGCTTCGGCTGGAACTACAAGACGCGCACGCGAGCGTTCGAGGAATCGCTCGACATTCTCGGCCTGGCGTGGCGCGGCCAGCGCTTCGACTATCGCGGCCGCATCTACCAGGTGACGGGCGGCCTCTTGCGCCCGCCGCCGCTGAAGCCCGGCCCGCCGCCGCTGTGGATCGGCGCCGCTGCGCCCAAGGCGCGCGCCCGCACCGTGCGCTATCGCGCCGGCCTGATCGTGGCGCCGTTGATCGAGCTGCAGCATCTCTCCCGCCAGATCAAATCGTTCGACGACGAAGCGGCGCGCCAGGACGCCGGCCCGCTGCCGCACGCCCTGATGCGCGAGGTGCTGGTGGGCGACTCGCCGGCCGACGCCATCGAGCGCCACCGCGCCGGCCTCGATCACGTCTACCGCGTGCAGTACGCGCCCGAGCGCACCGGCCAGACCTATGTCGATCCGGCGACCGGCGAGAAGAAGCCGATGACCAACGACAATCCCTACTATCTCTCCGAAGCCTTCATGCAGGAGCGCTGGTTCCTCGGCACGCCGGCCGACATCGCGGCCAAGATGATCGACTGGCTGCCGCGCTTCGACCTGAAGCATTTGATCTTCCAGGGCCGCCAGCCCGGCACGTCGCTGCGCCAGGCTGTCGACAGTCTCGAAGCGCTGGCGAAGGGCGCCCTGCCAGCCGTCCGGAAGAAGCTCGCTGCTTAGAACATTATGAGTTCAGCTGGAATCAGTTGAACTCATAGTGCCTGCTGCAACACGCAACACCGCTGCGCGCGAATGAGATGAGGTGGAACCGCATGCGGTTCCACCTCATCTCATTCCGCTCTAACGAACCGGATCGAGCACGACCACCGGGATCTCGCGGTCGCCGGCCTTCTTTTGATAGTCGATGTAGGGCGGCCAGAAGACGGCGGCGTCCTTCCACAGCCGCGCCCGCTCCTCGCCCTGCGCGGTACGCGCCCGGGCTTTCAGCTTGTCGGTGCCGACCTGGACCTCGACTTCGGGATTGGCGAGGATGTTCTTGTACCAGCCGGGATGATCGGGGGCGCCGCCCTTGGACGCGACGATGTAGTAGCTGCCGCCCGACTTCCCGTAGAACAGCGGGAAGATGTACTTGTCGCCCGACTTGCGGCCCGTGGTCGTCAGCAGCAGCGACGGCACGCTGAGTTCCGGCCGGTCGGGCTGCTTGATGGTGTACATGTGCCCCTGCTTGCCGCCGCTCGACAGGTAGAGGTTGGTGTGATCGACCATCCACTTCGGCATGTTGGGCGCGAGCTTGGCTTCGGTCATGACGACTCCTCAGAAATTGAGTTTCAGGCCCGGCGTCGGCCATTGCAGGACGCCGAGCTGGCCTTTGTCGGAGAGGGTTATATAGGCGGTGCGCCGGTCTTTGCCACCGAAGCAGATGTTGGTCGGATAGACGTCGGGCATCTCGACCTCGCGCACCACCACGCCCGACGGCGCGAACTCGGTGATCTTGGCCGTCGTGAGCGTCGCCACGCAGATATTGCCGTTCTCCAGCACCGCCATGCTGTCGAACCGCGCCGGTCCGACGACGCCGCCGATCACCCGGCC
>VGCQ01000184.1 GCA_016870055.1 Alphaproteobacteria bacterium
GCCATGGTGCGCGCTTCGCCCGTCGCTAGCAAGACGGAGCCAATCGTCACGTCCGGCCAACCAGCCGCGAATTGAATCGACCGTACGCGAAGTAGATTGCAACCCCGATGACGAGCCAGATGCCGAGACGCAGCCAAATGTGGGCGCTAAGGCCCGACAGCAGTCCCAGGCAGGCGACGATGCCGAGCAGCGGCAGCCAGGGCACGGCCGGCACGCGGAAAGACCGCGGCGTATCGGGCTCACGATGCCGCAGATGGATCACGGCGATGCACACCAGGATGAAGGCGAACAAGGTGCCTGCGCCGACCAGCTGGCCCAGCGTGTCGATCGGCGTGGTCGCAGCGACGGCCGCCACGCCGACGCCGATCACGAGCTGGCTGATCCACAGCGTGTTCAGCCGGGGATGGATGCGGGCGAACATCGGCGGCAGCAGGCCGTCATTGGCCATGCTGGCGAAGATGCGACTTTGGCCGTAGAGCAGCACCAGGATCACCGTGGTAAGCCCGACCAACGCTCCGAGCTCGACCAACAATGACAACCAACCAAGCCCGATGACCTGTGCGCCCTCGGCGACGGGATCGGCGACATTGAGCTTCGGATAGGGCACCAGCCCGGTCAGCACGATGACGACGGCGATGTAGAGCACGGTCGAGACGCCGAGTGAGCCCAAGATGCCGATCGGCATGTCGCGCTGCGGCTGGCGCGCCTCTTGGGCGCAATTGGAGACGGCGTCGAAGCCAATATAGGCGAAGAACACCACCGAGGCGCCGCGCAGGATGCCGCTCCAGCCGAAATGGCCGAACTCGCCGGTATTGGCCGGGATGAAGGGATGCCAGTTGGCCGGGCTCACGTAAGCCGCTCCGACCACCACGAAGCTCAGCACCACGACGAGCTTCACTGCGACCATGACATTGTTGAGCCTGGCCGATTCGCGGGTGCCCAGGACCAGCAGGGCGGTGATCAGCAGCAAGATGATGGCGGCCGGCAAATTGGCGATCGCCACGCCAGGCGAGCCGTCGGCACGGGTGATCGCCTCACCGGTCGCCGCCAGGAACTGCGGCGGCAGGCCGAGACCGACCTGGTGCAGCAGCCTGTTGAAGTAGGCCGACCAGCCGCTGGCGACGGCAGCGACACCGACCGAGTACTCGAGGATCAGGTCCCAGCCGATCATCCAGGCGACAAGCTCGCCCAGCGTGGCGTAGGTGTAGACGTAGGTCGAGCCTTGCACCGGCATCAAGGTCGCGAGCTCCGCATAGCACAAGCCGACCAGGGCGCAGGTGACGGCCGCCAGCACGAAAGAAAGCACGAGCGCTGGCCCGGCATAGAGCGCTGCTGCGGTGCCGGTCAGCACGAAGATGCCGGCGCCGATGATGGCGCCGATGCCCATGGCGATGATGCTGAATGGGCCGAGAATCCGCGACGATGACCGTGAGCCACCCTGGGTGGCGATGATGTCGGCGATAGGCTTACGCGCAAAAACACCCTGCTGGGCCATTCCCACTCCCCCTCCCCCTATCGGTCATTGTCTCTCGGCCAAGCACCGCATGCCACGGCAATCTCCCATTTGCCGGTCGCATCGATCGGCGCTCTAATGCGATCCATGCGCGCCTTCCTGCTCACCGGCGCTTTGGCGATGGCGTTTGCCGGCTCCGCACATGCGCAGCTCGCGCCGGGCTCGATCGGCAATGCCGGTCGCATGCCCGAGACCATGTCACCCGGCGCCCTGCCGCCGCCTTTGCCGATCACACCGCCGGTGGCGCCGACACCGCCCGCGACATCGTATGGCGGCCGCTATCCTGACACGCAGTCGCTGTCGCGCGATCGCATCCAGGCCGACGGCTATCGCGTGCAGCGCATGACGCGCCAGAACGAAGGCTCGTGGAAGGCCGATGTCACGCGCGATGCCGTGCCGACGCGACCGCAAGGCGTGCCGAGCAAGGTGACGATCTTTCCCGATGGCCGCATCGTCGAGGAACGTCAGCCTTAGCGGTCCTTGGCGATCCGCTCCAGCACCGGCAGCAGATAGCGGCGAAACTCGGCCGGGCTTTCCGACATCGGGAAATGTCCCATGCCTTTCATCACCTCGAAATGCCGCGCGCCGGTCGCGCGCGCCAACGCGGCGGTGAGCTCGGGCCTCGCCGACAGATCGTACTCGCCGGTCAGCAGATAGAGCGGACACTTGCCGTCGAGGCCACCCAAGTCGGTGCTCCGCAAGTCGCCGTCGTCGAAGTAGTAGTGCAGGTCGCCCATGAAGATCGACGGGCCGCCTTGCATGTAGTGCCACAAGGTCTCCCAGCGGTCGGCGTTGGGCGACGACGGCGCGATCAGGCAAGCGACCGTGCCGGCGGCGGCCTCCTGGCCATGCACGTCGGGTCGGTAGAGGAGCCCGAGATCGCGCAGCCGCGGATCGGCCCCGGGATCGGCATGCGTCGCCGACTGCAGCCCGATGGCGGCTCGGAAACGCCGACCGTGACGCAACGCCAAGTGAAGCACCGCGCGGCCGCCGATCGAGCAGCCGATCACGACCGGCCGCTCGAGCTTCAAGGCGCCGGCCACCGCCATGACGATATCGACGTAAAGGTCGGTCGTGAGCTGGTAGGCTTGACGCTCGTAGCCGGGCGGCGGCGAGGATTTGCCGTGCCACGGCAGGTCGAAGGCGATGACGCGAAAGCGGTCGGTGATCGCCGCATCGTTCAGGAGCGCGCGATACTGACGGCCGTCGGCGCCGGCGGTGTGCAGGCAGAGCAACGGAATGCCCTGCCCGGCTTCCTCGAAATAGAGGCGGTGCGGCAACCCCTTGAAGTCGAGTCGCAGGTAACGGCCGATCACCGGCTCGATCGTCGGTTCGCCGACAGACACCGATGGTGCCGGCATCGCACGCGGTCGCGCCGTGGCGAAAAGCTGCTCGAGAAACAGGAGATTGCGGCCATAGGCGACCAGGTCGCCATCGACCCGCAAATGGCCGACCCGCTGCATGCCGACCAGGCTCTGGTAGCCGACCGCGGGCAGCGGCTTAGCGAACTCCTGCCACGCCGCCGCCGGGGCGCCGAGGCTGAACGCCGAATCGGCCGCCGGACGGTCATCCACGGCGATGCGTTGACCGACGCGCACCCCTTTTTCCACTTCGCCGGTGCGGACGGTGAAGCTGAGCGCCGCCAGCCGCGCGCGCCGCGCCAGGCCAGGGTTGCCGTCGAGCGCCGTCGTGAGACGTGACAGATCCATGCCTCAGTTGCCGACCTTGATGTTGGCGTCCTTGATCACCTTGGCCCATTTCGGGATGTCGGCGGCGATGGCGGCGCGGGTCTCTTCGGGCGTGCTGCCGACGATGTCGAGGCCGAGCGCGGCGAACTTCTGCTTCATCTCGGGATCGGCCAGGACTTTCAGCGACTCGGCGCGCACCTTGTCGGCGATCGGCTTGGGCAGCCCGGCCGGGCCCATCAGCGCGAACCACGACGTCGCTTCGAACCCCGGGAAGCCCGCCTCGACAAAGGTCGGCAGGTCGGGCGCGTTGGGCGAACGTTGAAGCGAGGTGACGCCGATGCCACGCACCCGGCCGTCGCGCACCACCGGCAGGCTGGCGCCGGCGTTCTGGATGCCGACCTGGACGACGCCGCTCATCAAATCGGCGAGGTTGGCGCCGCGATAGGGAATGTGCTCCATCTTGATGCCGGCCAGATGGCAGAACAGCTCGCCGGCGATGTGCTGCGGCGTGCCGACGCCCGGCGTGCCGTAGGAGAGCTTGCCGGGATTGGCCTTGGCGTAGGCGATCAGCTCGGCGATCGACTTCACCGGCAAATCGTTGTTCACCATCATGATCGACGGCATGCGCAGCGAGGTCGAGATCGGCGTCAGATCCTTCAACGGATCGAACGGCAGGGTCTGCAGGCTGGGCAGGATGGTGATGGCGGCGTTGCCCGCCCACATCAGCGTGTAGCCGTCGGGCGCCGACTTGGCGACGCGGTCGGTGCCGATCGCGCCGGAATTGCCGGCGATGTTCTCGACCACGACCGGCTGGCCCCACGCCTCCTGGAACTTCTGCGCGAACATGCGGGCGGTGACGTCCGTCGCGCTGCCGGCAGTGAAGCCGACGACCAGCTTGACCGGCTTCTCCGGCCAGTTGGTTTGGGCCATGGCAAGCGTCGTCGACACTCCAACGATCAACATGACAAAAAGGACATAGGCCCCAAGCATTCGGAATGCTGGCTTCATTTGTCGCCTCCCAACACGCTGTTCCTTATCCAATGAAACAAGCTATGGACTCGAGCTCGGTGCCGCAAGTTCCTCCAAAAAGAGATTGCCGGCTTTACCTGACAGTCCTTGCCTGATCGAAGGCCTCCGTGATCTTGGCGAGGTTGTCGATCTCTCGCCGCACTTCCTCGGCGCGACGTGCCTTCTTGTGAAACAAGGCAGCCTGCTCGAGCTTCCGCAGCCCACGCATAACGAAGGTCATGCCATTCGGACCCTGACCGGTTCGCATCAACTCCAGCCCCTTCTCCATCAAGTCGAATCCTCTCCGTGATCGAAGGGTGAATGCGAACAAAAAGCCCAAATCCACCATACTCTCTCCGATCTGGGCAGGTGAAGCGCCAGACTGCTCCCGAGCTCTGAGTGCCGCCCGAAAGTCCCGTTCTGCATCCCAGACCTTCCAGTAGCGCCCAGATTGAGCCAAACGCAGGGCGGCATGAGCGCGAATTGTCCGAGCTCCTTGCGCATTGCGAGGGTCCAACGCCATCGCTCGGGTCGCAAGCTGCTCGACTTCCTTGTAGTGGAATACCTGCCGTTCCCGCGACCGAAGACGCTGTGCAATCGAGTAGAGCGCACTCGCACGCGCCCCAAGCGGCTCGCGAACGTTGTTGGCGCTCTTGAAAAACTTGTTGGTCGCGAAGTCGTGGCGCAGCTGGCTCTGCGAATTGACCGCCGCCATCGGCCCCAGCCACAAATGTCCATGGAGACCGAGCCACGACGCGTGCGCTGCCCATCGCCCAAGGGCCTGATCCCACAGGGGTGCCAATAGTGGGTCGGCCCGTGCACTACCTGTATCGTCTATCAACTCGCGAATCGCCGCCCAGAGTCGAAAGAGCGCAGCCCCGTGCGACATGGCTTTCCTTGCGCTCGCGGCGCCGCGTGTACCCTCGTCGAGTTGAGCAATCAAAGCTCGTGCTTTGTCCATATCAGCGGCTTTCCCGGAACAGGCGAACTGACCACCCAAGAATTGCAATGCCGGTGCGTCGACATCCTCTTGGCTGGTCGGCCGCGTCCTTCGAATCGACAGCCAGTCGGGCAGTTGTGCCGACATCGGCGAGCTCTGTACGACCCGACGGCCCTCAGCGAATCGCAGGCAAACAGCACGGAAGTGATCACGCAATCCTCGCTCATCGTCGATATAATACTCAGCCGCGTCGAACGCGCTTCGCAGGAGCGCCATGACATCACGCAATGCCGGCTGCGGTTCTCTGTCGCGGAGGTGCAGAACCAAAATTGGCTTGTCCAACATCGCCGCTGAAAAGAGCTCCAGCTCGAGGTAGCTACTCAGTATCCCACTGGCGAGATAACCGACGCCGCTACCGTGTCGTCCTGTCAGGAGAAAGACAAACAGATCGCAACCACGAATGCCCGAGAAACACCGATCGATGATCTCATCCGCATCGGCCGCCGGTTCCAGATTCTGCGTCTCGTACGCCCGGCAGCATATGGGCAATGTCGCAGCATCCTCGACAATACGCTGACGCAGCGCCAGGTCGACTTCGCCCTGATGGGCGAAGTCCTTGAATGACGACGAAATGAAGACCTTGGGCTTAGCGTCCTGCTCCAAGCTGCACATCCATTCTCGTGCAGGTTGCAGCACTGTGTGGGCTCGCCGTCAATGGTCGAATGTCGATGGACTGCCGAACCGCTACCTCCGGCTTGCCAGAGCGCGATTCTCCAGGCGACTGAGCAACCGAACCATCGGCCACAGGATCAGGAAGTAGACGATGGCCACCAGCACGATCGGCGTCGGACTATAGGTCAGGCTCTGTGCCTGACGGGCCTGAAACAAAAGCTCGGGCACGGCAACGACGCTGCCTAGCGAGGTCAGCTTCACGACTTCGAGAGTATTGGACAGGAGATCCGGCAGCACGTTGCGTACCGCCTGCGGCAACACGATGTAGCCCATCGCCTGCAGGCGATTGAGGCCGGTCGAGCGCGCCGCTTCGATCTGGCCGACCGGCACCGAATCGATGCCGGCGCGGAGAATCTCGCCATAGTAGGCGCCGGTATTGAGGAAGAAGGCGATCGCGACGCAGGCGAAGCCGCCGAGTTCCAGGCCGGCGAACGGCAGGCCGGCGAACAGAAGGACCAACAGTACCAAGGGCGGGAAGGCGCGGAAGAAATCGACCCACGCCATCAGCGGCCAGCGCACCAAAGGATGATGCACCGTGGCGAGCAACGCCACGATCAGCCCGCCCAGCAGGCCGAGCGGCACCACGATCAACGACAGCAGAACGGTGTTGGCGAGCCCCGCCAGCACGATCGGCCAGATGGCGGCAATGATCTCGGGATTGAGGAAGGTCTCGATCATCGCTTCCACGCGAACTTGGTCTCGATCCAGCGCGCCGCCACGACCACCGGCAGGAACAGCACGACATAAGCCGCCGAGCCCATCATCAGTGGCGAGGGATTGTAGGAGTTGGACACCGCCGAGCTGGCCTGTCCCAGGATCTCGGTGACCGCCACGACGGTGCCGAGCGCGGTCCCCTTGGTGATGGCGATGGTGCGGTTGGTGAGCGGCGGAATGGTGAGCCGCAGCGCCTGCGGCAACACGACGTTGAGCAAAGTCTGGCCGAAGCCGAGGCCGGTCGACCGCGCCGCCTCCCACTGGCCTCGGGGAATCGAGGTGATGCCGGCCCAGAAGATCTCCTCGGCGAACGCCATCAGCACCAGGCCCAGCGCGATCCAGGTCGAGACGAAGCCCGATGGCGATAGGCCCGCCGCCGGCAGGCCGAAATAGATCAGCACGATGATGACCAGTGGCGGCAGCGAGCGGAACAGGTCGACGATGAAGATGATCAACCAGTTGAGTGGACGGATCGCGAGCGCCCGCACCAGGGCGAGCGCCAGACCGGCGAGCAGCCCGCTCGCCACGATCAACACCGCAAGCTCGATCGTCACCACCACGCCCGACAGGATGTCGGGCAGATACTTGGCCATCACCCGGGCGTTGAAGAAGGTGTCGACGAAGCGGTCCCAGGTCGACATCGCGTCAATGCCTCTGGATCTGCCCGATGAACGCCCGCGTGCGTTCCTGGCTCGGGTTCTCGAAGATGGCGACCGGCGGGCCTTGCTCGACGATCAGGCCGTGGTCCATGAAGATCACGCGATCAGCGGCGTTGCGGGCAAAGCCCATCTCGTGGCTGACCACGATCATGGTCATGCCGCTCTCACGCAAATCGCACATCACTTCCAGCACCGAGCCCACCAGCTCCGGATCGAGCGCCGAAGTCGGCTCGTCGAACAGCATGACGCGCGGCTCGAGGGCGATCGCCCGGGCGATCGCCACTCGCTGCTGCTGGCCGCCCGAAAGTTGACCGGGCGTGTGGCCGGCGCGATCGGCGAGCCCGACCCGCTTCAGGGCAGCGCGCCCCAACGCCTCGGCCTCGACGCGCGACTTGCCCGCCACCTTGCGCAAGGCAAGCGTCACGTTGCCGAGCGCCGTCATGTGCGGATAGAGGTTGAACGACTGGAACACCATGCCGATACGCTGGCGGGCACGGTTGATGTCGGTCTTGGGATCGAGCATGTCGATGCCATCGACCACGACCGACCCCGATGACGGTTCCTCCAGCCGATTGAGGCAGCGCAACAGCGTCGACTTGCCCGAGCCGGACGGGCCGATCACGAACACCAGCTCGCGTTCGGCCACTTCGAGGTCGACGCCCTTCAGGACATGAAGGGCGCCGAAATGCTTGTGTATTCCTCGCGCCTCGACGATCGGTCTAGCCACACTTCAGCTCGTGTGGCGTCGGATCGTAGCCCGGCGTGATCACCACGGCGAGATCGTCAGGCTCCGGCTTCTTGCCGAACCACTTCTCGTAGTACTTGGCCATGGTGCCGTCCTTCTTCATGCAGTCGAGCGCATCCTGCAGCTCGGCCCTGAGCTTGGGATTGTTCTTCGGCACCGGCGCCGCCCAATGGGCGCGCGTGTCCTTGAGCTCGAGGTCGGCGACGAACTGAGGATTCCGGGAAGCGGCATAGGTGATCACCGTGTTGCCGCCGAGCGTTGCGTACGCCCGGCCCGACAGCACGGCCTGCACGGCGTCGGGTTGGGTGTCGTAGACCTGCACGGTGAAGCCGTGCTCCTCGCCCATCTTCTTGCTCAGCGTCTCGTAGGGCGTGCCCTTGTTGACGGCGACCGACTTGCCCTTGAGGTCGGCCCAGCTCTTGATCGGCGCCGACCCCTTCTTGATGCCGAACTGGAACGCCGTCCAGAGATAGCCGGCAGTGAACAGCATGTTCTCGGCCCGCTCGCGGGTCACCGTGGTCGGTGCGGCGATGAAGTCGTAGCGTCCGGCCTGCATGCCGGGGATCAGGGTCGAGAAGCTCACCGCATCGATCACGATCTCACGCTTCATGCGGCGCGCCACCTCGGTGAACACGTCGATCTAAAACCCCTCTGTACCGCCACCCAGCTTGGGCATGGCGTGCGGCGCGAAGGTGCCATCGACGCCGGTGCGCAACGGCGGTTGCTTGTCTTGGGCGAGCGCCGGCGCCGCGCCAACAAGCGCTGCGACCGCGATCGCAGCAAAGCGACGGTAGATCATTTCAAAGCCCTCCCATCCAGAAAATCCCCAGGCGGCGACGTTAGATCAGCCATTGTTGAATGGCAATTTACAGGCCATGGTTTGCCCATGTCCGACCGCATCCTCGTCATCAATCCCAACTCGACCGAAGCCGTCACCAAAGGCATCGACGCCGCCATGGAACCGCTGCGCCTGCCCGGTGGGCCGGCCATCGAATGCATCACGCTGAAAGAGGGCCCGCCCGGCATCGAAAACCAGGCCCATGTCGAGCAGGTCGTCGGGCCGATCGGCGACATGGTGAAAAAGCGCGACAACGACTGCTCGGCTTTCGTCATCGCCTGCTACTCCGACCCCGGCCTGCATGCCGCCCGCGAGATCACCTCCAAGCCGGTGCTGGGCATTGCCGAATGCGGTATCCTGACCGCGATGACGCTCGGCCAGCGGTTCGGCGTCATCTCCATCCTGCGAAAATCGATTCCGCGCCATCTGCGCTATGTCGGCCAGATGGGTGTGGGCGAGCGCATGGCGGGCGACCGCGCCATTGGCCTGGGCGTCGTCGAGCTGGCCGATGAATCGCGCACCTTCGCCCGCATGGCCGAGGTCGCGGCCGAGCTGCGCGACGAG
>VGCQ01000185.1 GCA_016870055.1 Alphaproteobacteria bacterium
ATCCAACGCAGACGCTTGAACCACCGTGCGATCGCCGCTTAACATCAATCAACAGAGCCACTGGAGCCTCTCTTCCAAATAGGCCTGATCTGTCTCAAATGTTCTGACGACGGACACTCACTTTTGCCGTAGGATCGAGGGAGGAATACGGTCGCCGGCGGCCGCGTAGGCAGGGAAAGTGAGCGGGGATTGACCACTGAGCTCGAGCAATATGCCGTGCACTATCTCCAGCAATGGGAGGAGCGCGCGACGGTGCGAACGCGGCAACGCACACGCCTGACGGCCGAGACGACGGCCATGCCCATGTTTCCCGACGTGATGATGCCTGCGCTCAAGCACGAGGCGCTGGCCCATTGGAGCGATGCCCAGCGGCAAGAATATTCAGTGCGCATGGCCTGCGACTTCCAGCATGCGGTCGCCTTGCTGGAGATCGATCCCGTGACCGACCTCTGCGGCAAGCTTGCCGGACAGGGGATGGGAGTGGCGCTGCCCGAGGCTGTTCGCCAGGTTGCGCTCACCATCGCCACCGACGAGGCCTACCATGCCCTCGCAGCGCGGGAGTTCGTCGATGATGCCGAGCGCTTCATGGGCATTACCCTTCCGCGGGCAGAAGGTGGCAGCGACCCGCTGGTGAACGGCCTGACCTACATTCGCAAGACGGTGCCGACGGAACTGCGTCGCACGGCGGAGACGATGGTGCTGTGCTTTGCCGAGAATTTCATCACCGGAGAACTGTTCGGCCTGTCCAAGGACGCTGCGTCCGACAGCCCCTTTCAGGTCATTGTGCGCGAGCATCTGGTCGACGAAGGCCGCCATCAGCTCTTCTTCCAGACCCTGTTGCGCCATCTTTGGGCGGAGATCGACGAGGAAGTACGGGTCGAACTGGGACGCCTGTTGCCGGCATTTCTCGATGCCTTCCTTTTCAATCCGCAGTACTTCCTCGATTCGCAGGCCCGTATCCTGAGCCCAATGGGCTTCGACCGTGAAACCAGCAAGCGGATCATCCTCGAGGCCTACACCACGGCCTTTGGCCCTCCGCCTGCCGAGAAGCACAAGCGCGTCATGGCACAGAACTCCCTGAAGCTTATCGCAACAGCCGGCATCGGCGATCATCCGCCGACGCGCGAGCAGCTGGTGGCGAGCGGCTGGGCCGCCGCCTGACCAGTTGGCCCTCGAACGCCCGGGAGAACCTCGCTCATGGACATCGATTTCGGCCGGCCCCTCGCGGTCAGCCCGCACTTCTCCGTGCACTTCGTCGGCGATCGCGAGGTCTTGTTGCTGTCCGAGCAGCGCAGCTTTCGCCTCGCCGGCAAGCTCTATGTCGCCATGATGCCCCTGCTCGACGGCCAACGGACCGGGGAAGACATCGTGCGGACCTTCACCGGCCGAGCACCCGAGGAGCGCGTGCGCCAGGCCCTGCGCAACCTGGTCGAGAAGGACTATGCCCGCCATGTCGACACGCGGGCACCGATGGAGCGACAGGCCCTGTGGGTCGAGCTGGGACTGGCACCGGCCGATGCCGAGCGCAACCTGGCCAGCCGGTCTGTCGCCATAAAGAGCGCGCCGGATGATGGACCTGCCGCCGAAGCGGCACACGCGCTCAGTCAGGCCTGCCTCGATGCCGGAATGCCCATGGCGCCGGAGAAAGACGCGGGTCTGCTGATCGTCTCGGTCGACGACTATCTGCGCCGCGACCTTGCCGCGCTCAACCAGCGATTGAGGCAGGAAGGCCGCGCGTGGATGCCGTTCAAGGCCGGTGGCGTCGAACCGATGATAGGCCCGCTGTTCCGTCCCGATGCGGCGCCGTGTTGGGCCTGCCTGACTCACCGCATGCTCGAGAACCGGCCGGGCGATCGCGTGGTGTCATCCGAGATCGCCGCGGTGCGACCGGCCCGGGCCCTCACTCCGACCACGTTGCGCTTCGCTGCGGGCTTTGCCGCTCTCGAACTGGCTCACGCGCTCGCCCAGGAAGGACATTCGGAGCTCGAACGGAATATCGTCAGTCTCGATCTGCGCGCACGCGCCACGCGTCGCCACATGGTGCGCCTCGATCCCAACTGCCCCGTGTGCGGCGCGCCCGCAGATCGCGAGAAGGCGCTGGAGCGCGCCAAGGCGCCCGTCGAACTGCAGTCGCGGCCGCTCCACGGCCAGACCGACGGCGGTTGGCGCACACTGTCGGCAGGCGAAGCCGTGCAGCGCTTGGAGCGCTACGTGAGCCCTCTCACCGGAGTCATCTCGGGCCTCGAGGATGCCTCGCCCATGCCGGGACTGCCGGTCTTCAAGGCCATGCAGACCAATCCGGTGCAGGCCGGTCCGCGCGAGAATCGCCTGATCGGCCGGCCGAGCGGCGCCGCCGGCAAGGGCATGAGCGAAGTCCAGGCCAAGGCAAGCTGTCTTGCCGAGGCGATGGAGCGCTACCTGTGCGGCTACACCGGTCACGAGCCCGCACTGCGCGCGACCTGGTCGGAGGTGAAGGACCAGGCCCCACATCCTTACGACTATCTCAACTACAGCGAACGCCAGTACGATGGCCGCGAGGCGTGGAACAAATCCAACGACGGCTTCAACTGGATCGGCGAGCGGTTCGACGAAAGCCGGGCGATCGAGTGGACTCCCGCCTGGTCGCTGACCCGCGGTCAGCTCCGCTGGCTACCGACGCGCTACTGCTATTTCGGCTATATCGATCCGGCGGTGGCCGATCCGAAGGAAGCGAACGCCTTTTGCCGCGCCGATTCCAACGGCTGCGCATCGGGCGGCACGCTGGAAGAGGCCATCCTCCAGGGGTTCCTGGAGTTGGTCGAACGCGATGCCTGTGCGCTTTGGTGGTACAACCGCACACCGCGCCCGGCCTTCGACCTCGCCGAGTTCGACGACCCGTTCGTGCGCCGCATCCTTGCCTACTGCAAAAAGGAGGGGCGTGGCCTTGAGGTGCTCGATCTCACCAACGACCTCGGCATCCCCGTGGCAATCGCGCTGTCGCACAATCTCGCCGACGGAAAGTCGATCGTGTTGGGCCTCGGCGCCCATCTCGATGTCGAGATCGCGGTCAGCCGTGCGCTGGCCGAGATGAATCAGATGCTGTCGTTGGAAGATGGGGTGGTAAAGCCCGACAAGGCCGACCCCGCCAAGCTCACGGGTGATGCCGGCGTGATGCACGACTGGATGACGAACCGTAGCCTCGCGTCCGAACCGTACTGCGCGTCCCAGGGCCGCACGCCAAAGAACCGCTACAAGCGGCCGGCGATCGGCGATCTGAAGGACGCCGTCGATCATTGCATGCGCGCCGTGTCGGACCGCGGGTTCGAGATGATCGTGCTCGACCATCGCCGCCCGGAGGTCGACTTCGCCGCGGCCCGCATCGTGGTCCCGGGCCTGCGCCATTTCTGGGCGCGGTTTCGCCCCGGCCGGCTCTACCAGGCGCCCGTCGACATGGGCTGGCTCAGCCGGCCCCTCGACGAGGACTTGCTCAACCCCATCCCCTTCTTCCTGTGAGGCCCGCCGTGCCGGGAAGCGTTCGCCTCGTCTATCGCTTCGCCGCCGACGTCCGCTCGGCGAGCCGCGAGGGCAATCGCATCACCCTCGATGTCGAGAACTGGAAGCCGCTGGCCTTTACGGCAGCAAAGACTGAGCATGCCGATGCCGTGATGGCTCTGCATGACGGCGGCGCTACGCTGGGACGCCTCGCTCAAATTGCCGGAGCGGCGCCGGATGGCACGAAGACAGCAAGCTACTACGTCGAGCGCTTTGCTCGCGCGCGATTGCTGGCGTGGAGCCTGGAGGATGACGAGGGCGAGCTCGGACAGGTCAACACGCTCGCCAACAGCTACCGGCCCAGGGAGGACGATCCACCGTCGAATGCGCTCGCGCTCTGCCGCTTCGCCTATCTGCGGCGGCTGGACTCCGGGGCCGTGCTGGAATCAGGTCGCGTGCCGGTGCGCCTCGCGCTCAATGTGCGCGGACTGGCTGCCTTTGCCGGCGCGCTAACGCCATCTGCAGCCACGAACAGATTCGCGTCCGTGATGTGGCGGCTGGGCTTCTTCGACGAAGCCGCGCGGCAGGAGAGCGAGGCTGAGCGCTGCTGGGAGTTTCCCGACCTTGTCCTCCATGAAGCCAGCCGCTTCAACCGAGATGCCACGCCGATCGGCGGCACCTATCGTTTCGATGGCAAGTTCCCCGCGCCGCCGGCTATCAAGCCGGCGATGGCCGGCGAGAGGATCGCGTTACCGCCGGTCGATGCTGCGCGGCTCAGGCAGATGAGCGGCGCGTTGGACGCCGTACAATCCGGGCGCCGATCGATTCGTGCCTATGCAGCGGAGCCCATTTCACTGCCGGCGCTCGGCGAGTTCCTGTGGCGCGTCTGCCGCACGACACAGCACCTCGATATTGCGCGGCAGGATCTCATTTCACGCCCCTATCCTGCCGGCGGAAGCATCAACGAGCTCGAATTCTACCTTGCCATCCGCCGCTGCGAGGGGCTGGAGCCCGCGATCTATAATTATGACAGCCACCGGCACGAGCTGGTGAGACTTGCGGGCTCGGACAAGATTGCCACCCGGATCGTCACGCGCTCCGGCGGAGCGATGGGCCTCGACGCGAACGCCCAACTCCCCGACCTCACGATCGTCATCGCCTCGCGTCTGCCGCGGCTCGCCTGGAAGTACCAGGGCATGGCCTACCGGGCGAGCCTGATGAACGCCGGCGTCGTCTTCGAGCTGATGTACCTGGTGGCGACCGATATGAAGCTGGCACCCTGCGCCAACGGCAGCGGTGATTCGCGGCTGCTCCAGGAGGCGACCGGCATCGATCCATTCGAGGAGACGGCTATCGCCGAGTTCTGCCTCGGCGTTCCCGCCGAAGGCTGACGCTCCAGTCGCTCGTCGGTCGGTGCTGGTCAGCTAGGGATGAGTTGAGACCACTCCGTCGTCCCGACCGGAGCGAAGCGGAGTGGAGGGACCTTCTCTCGACAAGAAGCCGCTAATCGCCGAGAAAAGGTCTCTCCACTACGCCTCGCTACGCCTCGCTACGCTCGGCTCGGGTCGAGACGACGGATGATTCGACCGGGATCCATCATGCCGAGCGGAAACGCGCGCACCGGTGATCGTGATGAAGCAGGCACATTCCGTCCGGCTGATTCCAGCTGGGCAGGCTTAGCCCGGATTTCTCACCTATCCTAAGCCTGTGGGTGGGGAGAGCGGATCGAGGGCAGCATCGATTGGTGTGCTGGGAAGTATCGGCGCAAGGCGTATTTCGGGCGCGCGGACGGTGCCGCGGGAGAGCGGCGGCGGGAAGCCGATGTCGTCTATGCGCTGTCTGGGTCATCAGCGAACGGCCGCGCCGAGCAAGACGTAGGCGCTGCGGTATTCCTCCTGGTAGGGGTAGACGCCGTCGCACGGTGAGGCGCACCAGGGCTCCGATCTTGAGCAGCTTGAGGCGGATGGTGCCGCAGGTGGCGTCTGCGAACTGGCTGCCGGCGGGGCCGATGCGGCGCAGGGCCGCGAGCAGCACATAGGCCATCGAGGCGAACCACAGACGGAGCTGGTTGGCGCGCATGGTGGCCGCCGAGGTTCGATCACGTCGACCGGCGGGCCTCGAGCTTGCCGCCCAACGCCGCCAGCATCGGGTCATGGCGAAGCTGGTCGTGGTCGACCAGGTCCTCGTAGCCCAGCGCGATCGCGTAGACCCGCTGACCAACCAGCGTCGCAACCTCGTGCTCGATCAGCTCCGGCTTGCGCTGGTCGTCAAAGCACTGCGCAAACCGATCGATCAGCCCGATCGCTCGCGCCGTCCGACCCAGCAGCAGCCCGCCCGCGTCCGACGTCATCCGCCCGCCGTCGAACGCCGCCTCGACACGACGGCCTTCCACCGGTTCAAATCCAAACAGGTCTGCGATACACTCTGTCGGCATCGGGGTTCCTTTCGTCGCTGATGAAAGTCGTTGCGTCACAACACCTTCCTCAGAGTCAGGACTCCGATGCACCCTTCATCAGTGAGATATCCGGGTTAGGCCTGCTTCCGCGTGATCGTGCCCAGCAACAGGAGGCCAATCAGCACGACCAGCGGGGTCACCAGGATGGCGAGGAACGTCGTGCCCCAGAAGCCGATGCGCGTGTTGCGCCCGAAGTACCCGGTGAGGACGCAGACGAAGAGATAGATGAATGGCAGCAGATAAGGGAGCATGCGGGCTTCTCTCCTATGACCAGTTCATCGACCGGCCGGACAGGCCAGCATACCACAGCCGTCTCATCGGGACCTACCGGGACGGCGTCGGGCTCGCCGGGCTGGACGGTGGCAGGGGAGGTAGCCGCGGGCCCCGGCGCGGCGGTTCGTTGCCGGGCTTCGCGGAATCGAACATCGGCGGCAGGGTGGACCAGTCGGGTAACGGCGAAACATCTCCCGGCACGGGCGCTACCGCTGTCTCCTTGTCCGTGGATTCGCGGGTGATGTCGCTGCCCAGGATCAACGGCAGCTGATCCTTGTTGCCGCCGACGATGACGATCTTGGTGTTGGGTGACTTCGCCACTTCGACCGTGGCCTCGATGCCGCGCCAGGTCAGCAGCTTGTCGGTCAGCGCGCCCTGCACGATCGAGTAGAAGTTGCGCAGGCCGATCGCCTGGATGCGCAGGCGCTCGGCCTCCTGGCGCTGGCTGATGAGGCGGAATTCGTAGGACGCCGCGATCTGCTCCTGCGACAGCTTCCGCTCGATCGCTGACACCAGGGCATCGGGCAGCTGGACCGTGCGGACCAGCACGTCGATATAGTAGATGGCCCGGCTCTCCGGCGCCGATCGCATGTACTCGAGCAACTCGGCCTGCAGCCGGTCGGCACCCAGCGTATAGAGCTCATGCGAATCGTAGCGCGCGACGATCCGCCGAACGGCCGCCGTCGAAACCGGTCCGACGATGCGCTCGCGGTACTCGGGCCCGACGTCGACCTGCAGTTGCGGCATCTGAGCACGCACCAAACGGAACAGGGTCGTCGCCTCGACGGTGATCGCCATGCCTTCGGCGCTGAAGGCCAGCAGCGTGAAGGGATGGGCCTGCACCCGGGTCTCGTAGATGTACATGCGGTTCCACGGCAGCTTGACCTGCAGGCCCTCGGGATAGATCTCGTCCAGCACGGTTCCGCCGGACAGCAGGCTGTAGAGCACCCCGACATGTCCCGGCGGGATGCGCACCAACACGGCATGCCACAGCAGCAGCACGGCCAGCCCGCCCGCAAGCAACGTGCCGACGATGGCCGACACCACGGGATTGCCGTATCGCACCGGCTTCGGCGGTTCGCTGGTTGTGTTGCTCATGATTCTGCGCCCTCGCGCTTGAATTGACCGTCCTCCATGATGAGGACCCGGTCGGCCATGCCAAAGTAGCGGTCGTCGTGGCTCACCACGATCAGAGTCTTGCCCCGCGCTTTCAGCTCGGGGAGGAATTCCTCGTAGTAGCGACGCCGGAAGGTCGGATCCTGGTCGGCGCTCAGCTCGTCGAGGACGTAGATCGGCCGATCCTCGATCAGCGCCACCACCAGCGCCAACCGCTTGCGCTGGCCGGTCGAGAGTGCCGTGGTGCTGAAGCGGCCCGCCTCGTAGGTGACTTTGTCGGCCAGGCCCACCTTGGCCAGCAGCCCGCGCACCACCTCGGCATCGACGCCTTCCATGCCATAGAGCCGGTCGAACAGATGGAAATCGGCGTACACGGCGGAGAACAGGCTGCGATATTGCCGGACATTGGCGTCGTCGACGAGCTGGCCGTCCCACAGGATCGCGCCAGCCGCCGGCGCATAGAGCCGCGTGATGACGCGCGTCAGGGTCGACTTGCCGCTGCCATTGTTGCCAACAACGAAGACGGTCTCACCGGGGGTGAGCGCGACGTCACACGGCCCGATGGTGAAGCCGCCGCTGCCGTCGGCGTCGCGATAGGCATAGACGACGCCATCGAGCACGATCCTCGTGAAGGAGGTCGGCATCGCCAATCCGGTTTCGGGAAAGACGTGGGCGGTGCGCACGAGGGTCGCCTCGAGCTCGTCGATGTTGTCGAGGGCGAGGTTGGTGCGCGTCAGCACCGGGAGTGAGCGCGTCGTACCCTCGACAATCGTGTACATGAAGATCACGACGTAGACGACCTTCATGGCGGCCTGCACGTCGCCAAGATGCTGCGGCAGAACGAAAACCGCCGAACCGAGCAGCGTATAGAAGACCGTGAAAGAAACCGCCATCCCGCGGCCGAATTGCCGGACCGCCAGAATGTTCTTGTGCTCCGTGTCGCGCGAGGCCGCGGCGAGATGAACCTTCTCGAGGTCATCGCCGCGGGCCGCGTTCAGCTTGACCTCCTTGAAGCCGTACAGCAGGTGCGCCACCAATTCGAAGAAGCGTGCCTCGGCCGTCTTGGCGACCACCATGCCGTCACGGGCATTGCGACCGCTCAAATAGTAGACATAGGCCCAGGCGCTCAACAGCGCGCCCACCACGAGGAAGGACAAGAGCGAAAGCGCGGCGATGTAGATCGCGGCGAAGACCAGCGCCACCAGGGAAGTCGCCGAGTAGACGATGATCGGCGCGGACGACGATATGGTCGCGGTTTCGCGAACGATGGTGTCGTAGACCCGTACCGCACCGACATGTTCCAGGCCGTCGAGCTCGCTGCGACGGACCAGGTCGGCGATCCTGACGCGCGTGCGCCCGACCATGCGCTCGCACAGCTGCGTGGTGAGGTTGAGCGAATAGACCTGCATGCTGATGACGGCCAGCGCGCACAGCAGAAACAGCAGGAGATTGCTCCAATCGATTTCCATGCCCGGCTTGAGATCGGCCACCGAGTTGACGATGGTCATCATCAGGGCCATGGCCGCGCCGGACAGCGTGACGCTGCCGATCAACCGCCACTCGTCGAGGCCCGCCTCGGCGAGCAGGAGTCGAATGAATTTCACAAACGGATGTCCGGAGCCCCCGCGGGCACAATAGCGGGCCGGGCCATCACATTGTCAATCGACGATGGGAGGAGGCGATCGCTCGAGCGGATGAACATTTGCCGGAGCAATCTGTGCTGGGGCAGCTGCCATTTGCTTTGCCGCCCGCACGAGAGGTTGGTGCGCAGAAGAGACCTCAAGGCAGGCCTCTCTGCGTTCCAGGACTTGACCCTAGTACCTGGTTTCATTGAAGGGTGAGTCACGGTTGTCACCCCGAGCGCAGCGAGGGGCCTTTAAAATCACACGAAAGGTCCCGCGCTACGCTCGGGATGACACCGCGGCCTGTATCAGGCAATTGCGATTCCAGGTACTAGGCAGCGTGGCCCGACGGCGCGGACTCGGCCGCGACGGCCTTGCCCTTGGCGAACTGTTCCTTGTAATAGCCCCGCACCTTCTCGGTGCTGATGTCGTAGATCGAGCCG
>VGCQ01000186.1 GCA_016870055.1 Alphaproteobacteria bacterium
TGGCCGCGCGTGCGAGGTGCGGCACGCATTGCACGGCGGTGGCGCCGGTGCCGATGATGCCGACCCGCTTGTCGGCGAGCCTGGTCATCGACGCGCCGGCAGGATCGCCGCCGGTATAGTCGTAGTCCCAGCGGCTGGTATGGAAGGCATGGCCCGCGAAGGTCTCGATGCCGGGAATGCCGGGCAGCTTGGGCACGTGCAGCGGCCCGGTGCCGAGGCCGATATACTGCGCCGTGAAGGCATCACCGCGATTGGTGCGCACGATCCAGCGCGCGTGCGCGGCATCCCAGGCAAGGTCGGTCACCTCGGTATGGAACAGTGCGTTGCCGTAGAGGCCGTATTTCTCGCCGATGCGCCGGCAGTGGGCGAGGATTTCCGGCGCATGGGCGTACTTCTCCGACGGCCGATGGCAAGTCTCCTCGAGCAGCGGCATGTAGACCATCGAGGCGGTGTCGCACTGCGCCCCGGGATAGCGGTTCCAGTACCAGGTGCCGCCGAAGTCGCCGCCCTTTTCAACGATGCGCACGTCGCGCACGCCCGCCTCGACCAGCCGTGCCGCCGTGACCAGGCCGGCGAAGCCGCCGCCGACGAAGGCGAAGGTGACGTGGTCGGTCGTGGCCGCGCGCGGCGCGACCGGCGTGTAGGGATCCTCGAGATAGCGGGCGAATTTGCCCGTGAAGCGCAGATACTGGTCGTTGCCGTCGGCGCGCAGGCGCTTGGCGCGCTCCTCGCGATATTTGCGGCGCAACGCCTCGCGATCGATCGGTGGAGCGGGTTTGGCGGAAGTCTCGGTGATGCTCATGCTGCCGCGGGATATAGCCGTCCGGCTGACGCAAGGGAATGGCGTGTGGCGCCGTGGACCGCGACTTTGGGCTTTCGTACAGTTTCACTCGGTATGGCGATCCGACGGTCATGAAGGCTCCATCGCGAATCCGGACGTTTCTCTATGGCGCGGTCACGGTGGTGATCGCCGTCGCAGCTCTGGAGATCGTGGCGTCATGGATGCTGCTGCTGCATTACCGCAGCAGCCGACTGGCCAATTTCGAGGCGCACGACCCAAGCTATCTCGCGACGGTGAACCTCGCGCGCCGTCTCGGTCGCCTGGTCGGGCTGGCCGAGCCGGTGGCGGGCGGCGAGCAGACCGAGCCGTCGCCGTTCTTCCGCGCCGACCGGCTGCTGGGCTACAGCGCCGCGCCCGGCGTCTACACGCATTCCTATGGGCGGCGGAACGCGATGACCGGCCAATGGGAGTACCATCGCAACAAAGTCACCATCGAGTCCGACGGCACGCGCTGGACCGGCGCGCCGCGGCCCGGCAAGCCGACGGTGCATATCTTCGGCGACAGCTGGGTGTTCGGCACCGGCGTGCCCGACGAACTCACCTTCGCCGCTCGCCTGCGCGAGGCGCTGCCCGACTGGAACGTGCGGCTGTCGGCCTTGGGCGGTTGGGCACTGACCCAAGCCCACCTCAACTTCGACCAACTAAAGGAGGTCCGGCCCGACGACATCGTCGTCCTGGGCTATGCCGACTACTACGACGTGCGGCACGTCGTGGCGCCGTCGCGACTCCGTGAGATCGAGGCTTGGCTGCGTACTGTCGGCCAGCCGATCCCGCCGTTCCTGCTGCCCAAGGCGTCGCTCGGCCCGCACGGCAAGCTCGCGTTCAGTTACCTCGATCAGCGCTGCGCTGCGCTCGGCGACTACTGCCGCCAGCCCGACCCGTCGCCGTCGGAGATGGCCGCGGTCACGGCGGGACTGGTCGATCATTTCGCCGAGGCGTCGGCGGCCAAGGTCTATCTCCTGCACTTCGCCGGCTCACCCGACAATCCCGCCTTGGCCAAGCTCAGCCCCAAGATCGGCCGCATCTCGGCGCTGCGTCGTGACTTCGACTCCGTCGTGCAGGACGACATCATGGGCTTCGACGGCCATCCCGGCCCGTTCTGGCACTATGCCATCAGCCGCAAGTTGCTCGCCGCCATTGCCTGGCAGCGGCCGTGAGAGGCGAGGGTCATGCGCTCGATCGCGTATCTAGACCCGCCGCGTCGCGTCGCGCGCATAGTTGGCCGCCGCCCGGTCGACCAACGTTTTGCGATCGACCTTGTTGGTGCCGGCCAGTGGCAGTTCGTAGACGAACCAGACCGCGCGCGGATGGGCGTAGGCCGGACCGTTGTCGAGCGCGAAGCGGCGCAGCGCGTCCTCGTTCGGTTTGGCGCCGGGCTTCGGCACGACGAAGGCGACCGGCAGCTGGTACTTGATCTCGTCGGCGACCGGCACGACGCAGACCTGGGCGACGTCGGGATGGCGGCCCAGGAGCTTCTCGACCTCGCCGGGATAGACGTTCTCGCCGCCGCATTGGAACATGTCGTCGGCGCGGCCGACGAAGAAGACGAAGCCATTCTCGTCGCGGCGCATCACGTCGCCGGTGTCGTACCAGCCGTCGACCAGGCGCTTCTTGGTGTCGGCCTCGCGATTGAGATAGCCCGTCATGAGGGCAGGCGTGCGGATGTACAGCACACCTTGGTCGGCATTGCCGCCGACGAACTTCACCTCGATGCCCTTGCGTGGATAGCCGAGCGCACCCATCGGCTTGGCGACGCCGTCGGGATGCGGGCCGAAGCCCAGCGGACCGGACTCGGTGGTGCCCCAGCTGTTGGCGGTCTCGGCGTTGGGGAACAGCCGATGCATCTGCTCGAAGAATTCCGGCGTGGACGGCGCCGAGCCGGTGACCGCGGTGGTGACGCAGCTCAGGTCCGCCTTCGCCAGCTCCTCGGTCTCGCGCATCACCAGAGCCAGCATGGTCGGCACCGAGGTTACCATGTCGACGCGCAGGCGATCGATGGTGCGGATGTAGCCCCGAGCAGTGAACGCCGTCATCAAGGCGATGGTGCCGCCGTTGATCATCACCATCTTGGCGCTGAACAGGCCGTTCATGTGGAACAGCGGTGCGGCGATGATCGCCTTCTTGCCTTCGATGCCCGGCCGCTGCTCGGGCGTGGCGCCGGTCGCCCAAAGGTAGCCGCCATGGCTGAGCGGCACGCCCTTGGGCAGGCCAGTCGAGCCCGACGTGTAGAGCACCATTGCCACTTCTTCGGGCGCCATGTCGATCGGTTCGAAAGGACCGGGGTCGAGCAGGTCGTCCAGCCGATCGATGGCGATCGTCGGCACCAGCTCGGCGACCAGCGGTGCGCGCTCGCCGTCGGCGATGGCGAGCTTGACTGCCGAATCCTTCATGATGTGGGCGACCGTGTCGCGCGGCAGCTTGTGATTGACGCAGACCGACACCAGGCCCGCCGCCATCGTCGCCATGTAGAGCACCAGGTAGTCGGCGCTGTTGGCCGCGACGATCGCCACCGCCTCGCCGCGCTCGAGGCCGCGCTTCAGCAGCCCGCGCGCCATGGCGGCGATGCGCCGTCGACCCTCGCCGTAGGACAGGCGCTGCTCTTCATCGCCGTCGGGCGAAAGCTGGATGATCAACGGCCGCTCGTCCGGAGCGGCCGGATCGAGAATGGCGGCCAGGTTCCTGATGCTCATAGCTGTCTCCGATGAAATTGCGAGCCGCCGTAAGACTGGTCGGTGGGCACGACCTCCATATAGCTCACGTCCATGCGCTGTGGAGCGCCCAGCACGAACATCACTGCTTCGGCGATGTCGTCCGGCTGCAGGCAATCGAAGCCTTCGTAGAAGCGCCGCCGGCCTTCTTCGCGATCGTCCAAGAGCGTGAGATGGGCGCCAGTCTCGACGCGGCCGGGAGCGATCTCGCTCACCCGCACGCCCGTGCCGTGCAGGTCGAGCCGAAGTGTCTGGCCGAGATTGTGGATGGCTGCCTTGGTCATGGCGTAGACCGGCATGCCAGGGACCGGAGAATGACCGGCGACCGATCCGAGGTTGACGATGTGACCGCGGCCGCGCGCCGTCATGCCCGGCACGATGGCGGCGAGGCAGTTGAGGGTGCCTTTGAGATTGACCGACAGCAGCACGTCGATGTCGTGCGGCGCCGTCTCCCAGGACGTACCGCCCTGCACGGGCGCCGACGCGTTATTGATCAGAACGTCGGCGTCGAGGCCGCCAAGCGCGCTCAGGACGGCGTCGCGACGGGTGATATCGAGGGCCAAGGGGTGGCAACCGGTTTCGCGGGCCAGTTCGGCGAGCTCGTCGGCCGACCGGGCGATCGCCCAGACCTCCAGCCCGCCGATGCGCAACTGACGGACGATCGCCGTGCCGATGCCGCGGCTGGCGCCGGTCACGATGGCGGTACGATAGCGGTCGAGCGACATGAGACTCCTTCGCGCAATGGATGCCGGCAGCCTAGATTGTCTCGACCAAAGAGGGGAGTGGCTCGTGGCAAAGAAGCTTTTTCCAGACGGTACGGAGGTCACGCCCTTCTATGTGCGGGCCATCCGCAGCGGCCCGTTCGTCTTCGTTTCGGGCACGACTTCGCTCGATTCCAAGGGGCGGGTCCAAGGCAAGAACGCTGCCGAGCAGACCATGGTCACCATGCGCAAGATCGAGTCGGCGCTGAAGTCGGCAGGATGCCGCCTGTCGGACCTGACGCAGATGACGATCTATGTCACCGACATCCGCGACATGGCGGCTGTCACCAAAGCGCTGAGCAAGTCTCTCAAGCGAGCGGTCGTGACCTCGACCCTGGTGGCCGTGAGCGCCCTAGCGGTGCCCGGCCTCGTCGTCGAGATCGAATGCATGGGTGTGGTCGAACGCTGATCGTGGGGAAAGAGAAGATGGTGGAGAGACTAGGCCGGCGCCGCGCCCTGGTGACCGGCACCGCAGGGCTGATCCTCGCTTGCCGGCCGGCGACCGCGCAGAATCTGGTCAAGAGCGGTACGGTCTACATCGAGCAGATGCAGATCGCCTTTATCGGCAGCGGTGCCGTCGGCGGCGGCACGCTGCACTATCGCGACAAGAGCTACCGCTTCTCGATCGGCGGACTTGGCATCGGCGGCTTTGGCGTCTCCAAGCTCGAGGCCACCGGCGATGTCTACAACCTGCGTGAGTTGAGTCAATTCCCGGGCGTTTACGGTGCGGCGCGCTATGGGGTTGCGGCGGGCGACAAGGGCAGAGGTGAGTTGTGGCTGGAGAATCCGCATGGTGTCTACATGAACCTCAAGGCGCGGCGGCAAGGACTTGCGGTTGCGCTCGGCGCTGACGCCGTGGTCGTCGATTTCAAGTGAGTGCGCCGACATGAATTCTTTCCTTCGGGCGATCCTGTTGGGGCTTGGCGCGGCCGGTGCACTGTCCTGCGCGGTGTCGGCGCAAGACGAGCCGGCGCCTTTCAATGCCTTTTCCGTGTCTACGGCCAACGGCACGATCGTGCGCGCCGCCGAGAATCAGCTCCTGGTCGTCGCCACGCTCACGGGACCCTTGTTCGTCGAGACCGATGACGGCCCGGTCCCGACCGGACGAGTCGTCTGTGCTGCGTCGGCTAGGATCGACCAGGCGGCCCGAAAGCAGGTCGGCAACGGAGCGTGCACCTTTACCGACGTCGATGGCGCCACTGCCTGGGGCGAGTGGACGTGCGAGGGCTACGAACTGCTGGGCTGCCGAGGGATGTTCAAGCTCGCCGGCGGCACCGGACGGCTGACAGGTGCGACCGGCGAGGCGACGGTGATCTGGCGACCGAGCGCGCATGAATTCAAGAAACAGCTCGACGGCAGTGTGCTCGACAATGTCTCGGGCGTCCTGATCTGGCGGAACTTCAAGCTGAGGACCAAGTGAGCGTGCCCTATGCGAAGTTGCGACAACAAGGTACTGTCACTCGATCCGTCGAGCCCGAGGGAGCAAGGAGAGCACATGGTGGCACGGACGATGGTTAGGTTGGGGCTTGTCATCGGCCTGGTGGCTCTCGTAGCGGCATGTGAGGCGCCGAAGCCGACACCAGGGGCTGATTCCGGCACGGATACCAACGCCGCCATGATCACTTGGACCGACGGTCGACAGGCGATCAAGATAACGTGCGGCATGCCGGGTGGATGCCAGAGCCGCGCCCTGGCGATGTGTCGCGGCAACTACACTGTCCTCGACATGGAGAACATGCCGACCCGCGGCGACGCCGCCGAAATACGCGGCACCGGCACGGTCGTCGTGCGCTGCGCGAGCTAGATGGTCGGCTAACGCGTTCGCTTGGAGCCCCACGAGGCGGCCAAGCCGGGTTGCGAACCGATCGCATCGGCGCCCGAGGGCAGCGGCGCGTTGCGGTCGGAAATCCAAGCGGCGACGTCGACAGCGACCGTCTTGCCGGCCTTGTCCCGGAGCAAGAGGTGGTAGCCTTCCTTGTAGAAGGCGAGCTTGGAATCGGCTCGAGGAGGCATGATCTCGATGGCGGCCCGGACCGGCTGTTGCGGCACGATGCGATCGCCCAGGCCGTGGAGCAGCAGGTAGGGACTGCCGACACGCCCCGCCGAGTCTCGTGCATCGTCCATCAGATCGACCAGGCCATAACCCATGTCGAGCCGGACCTGGCGCAGGATCATCGGGTCGGTGCGCAGCTTGTCGAGAGTTGCCGGATTGTCGGTCGGCTTGTAGTCGATCGACGTCGGACCAGAGGGCAGCCACGGCAGGGTATGGGCGAAGAACCACAGGCTGGCACTGGCCATCGGTCCGATAGTGTCACGTGATCGTAGCGCAGTGGCGAGCAGGACCAGACCATCGACCTCGGCGCCGCGGTCGGCAGCGACCAGGGCCACCGCACCGCCCATACTCTCGCCGACGAGGTAGATCGGCAGGCAGGGATAGCGGGCACGCAGAAGCTGCACCATCGCTTTGGCATCGGTTGCCAAAGCGTCGGTTCCCGGCCAGCGGCCACGTGTCGGGCTGGCGCCAAAGCCACGCTGGTCGTAGGCAACCGTCGTGATGCCTTCCTTCGCCCAAAGCTGCGCCGGCTCGTCCCAGGCCTTGCGATAGTCGCCGAAACCGTGCAAGCCGAGAATGACCGCTTTGGGTTGGCCTTCGGCTGGCCAAAAGGTGACTGGCAGTGCCGTGCCATCGGCAGCCGTGTAGCGATCGGTCGAAAGAGCGGGTGTACGGTCGATGGCGGCCCCAGGAATGGCCGTCGGTGCGACCGTAGGCGCACAGGCGGAAAGCATGACCGATACAAGCGCGGTCGCTATCATCGCCAGGTGCGAAAGGAGAGGGAGCGTGACGGAGCCTTTTGAAGTCATCACTGTCGTTACGGATCGGGTCGCCTGCGACGGCGGCGGTGGCCCCTTGGGCCATCCTAAAGTCTATCTCAACCTTGGCGAAGAGGGACGGGTGGAATGTCCCTACTGCAGCAGGCTCTACGTCCTGCAGGAGGGCGCCCGTGCCGGCGCCCACGCCCACTAGGAGCTGGCGATGAAGCAACTTGGCGAAGGTTGGAACTGGCGCGACCTAAAAGTCGGCGACCGGTTTGTCACCTTTGGACGTACCCTGTTCGAGGCGGATTTGCTCAGCTTTGTAACCCTGTGCGGTTTTTCGGAAGAGCTGTTCACCAACAAGGAATACATCAAGTCGCATGCGCCGATGCGCGGCGGCCACCCGGTGCCCGGCGCGCTCGTCTATTCCATGGCGGAAGGTTTGGTGATCCCCACCACCCTGCAGGGAACGGGTCTCGCCTTTCTGTCGATGGGGTTCGACATCAAGGGACCGACCTATGTCGGCGACACGATCCATGTCGAGATCGAGGTCACCGAGCTCCGGCCAACATCGAAGGATCCGATGCGCGCCCTGGTGCGGACGACCAACGCGGTGAAGAACCAAAAGGGCGAGACCGTTCTGGTCTATACGCCGTTGCGCATGATGCAGGGGCGCTGAGGAGGTCGAGATGGCCAAGGTGGCGGTCGACAAGGATGGTCCGATCACCGTGGTGTCGATCGATCGGTTCGCCGAGGCCCGCAATGCGGTCGACCCCGAGACGGCGGGCCTATTGCGCGAGGCCTTCTTGGCCTTCGACGCGGACGACAGCCGATCCGTCGCGATCCTGACTGGTCGGGGCGGCACCTTCTGCGCCGGCTATGATCTCAAGGTTGCAGCGACGCGCGATCCGGCGCGCGCCGCCGCCGCGCTGAACAACGCGACGGGTCCTGGCCCCATGGGGCCGACCCGACACTTGCTGTCCAAGCCCGTCATTGCGGCGGTCGAGGGCTACGCGGTGGCGGGCGGTTTGGAGCTGGCGTTGTGGTGCGACCTGCGCGTGGCGTCGGAGAGCGCGAAGTTCGGGGTATTCTGCCGCCGTTGGGGCGTGCCGCTGATCGATGGCGGCACTGTACGGCTGCCGCGCCTGATCGGCCACAGCAGAGCCCTCGACATGATTCTCACCGGCCGTGAGGTTGGCGCGCGCGAGGCGTTCGGCTGGGGGCTGGCCAATCGCCTGGTGCCCGAGGGTCAAGCCCTTGTCGAAGCAGTCGCCTTGGCACGACAGCTCGCGAAGTTTCCCCAAACCTGTCTGCGGTCGGATCGCCGCTCTTCCTATGAACAGTGGAGTCTCGATAGCGCCGCGGCGCTGATCAACGAAGCGCGCTGCGGTGGACCTGCCCTGCAGGCGGAGGCTCGCTCCGGTGCCGCCCGCTTCGCCTCGGGCAAGGGGCGCAGCGGCAATTTCGGTGACATCTGATGACGGCGTTGCCGACTGACGCGGAGATCGAGCGCTATCGCGCCGATGGGGCGGTCTGTCTGCGTGGCGCCTTTTCCATGGCGTGGATCGATCGGCTGCGCGGTGCCGTCGATGTCGACATGGCCAATCCCGGCCCCATGGTCCGCCTCAACACGCCGCAAGGTGCGCCGGGCTTGTTTTTCGTGGATTTCCAGCTCTGGCAGCGTCACCCGGCGGCGCGGGATTTCGTCTATGACTCGCCAGCACGACACATCGCGGCGCGCCTGATGGGCTCGCGCGAGGTCGTCTTCTATCACGATCATCTGCTGGTCAAGGAGCCGGGCACGCGAGAGCGCACCCCTTGGCATCATGATCAGCCCTACTATCCGATCGATGGAGCGCAGATCGTTTCCTTGTGGCTGCCGCTCGATCCGGTCGATCGCGCGACCTGCGTCGAGTATGTGAAGGGCTCGCATCGTTGGGGACGGTGGTTCCAACCGAAGTTCTTCCGACAGGGCGGCGTCGACCTGGCCGTGCAGGATCCGCGCTTCGAGGCGATGCCCGACTTCGATGCGGACCGATCCAACCATGAGTTTCTCGCCTGGGATATGGAGCCGGGAGACGTCATCGCCTTCCATGCCCTGACCGTGCACGGCGCGTCCGGCAACCTCTCATCGAAGCGGCGGCGGCGCGCTTGGGCCACGCGCTGGTGCGGCGACGATGCGCGCTATGCC
>VGCQ01000187.1 GCA_016870055.1 Alphaproteobacteria bacterium
GGATTCCCCTGTCGCGTCTGGAAGAAAGGCAGCGGGCCCAAGCTCGGCTTCCTCGCAGGCCTCGGCGGACTGCCACGCTGGCTACCGTTCCTCGACCAGTTGGCCGAACGGCGCACGGTGATCGCGCCGTCTCTGCCGGGCTATCCGGGCGCGACCGGCCACACGGTGCTCGACAGCCACCTCGACTGGATTCTGGCGGTGCGCCAGCTGCTCGACAGGAGCGGGCTCGCCGGCGCCGACCTTCTCGGCGCCTCGGTGGGTGGCGCCTTCGCCGCCGAGATGGCCGCGATCTTCCCTGCCGAGGTCCGCCGGCTGGCCTTGATCGCGCCATTCGGCCTGTTCGACGACCAGGAGCCCGCTGCCGATCCGTGGGCGCAGCGCAGGGACAATGTTGCAGGCTTGATGTGCGCCGACGCGAGCAAATGGGACGCCCTGGTGGCGCCGCCCGAAGGCGCCAACTCGGCCGACTGGCCGATCGAGATGACTCGCGCGGCCGAAGCCGCCGCCCGGGCGTTCTGGCCGCTCGGCAACACCCAACTGGAGAAGCGGCTCGGCCTGATCGCGGCGCCGACGCTCATCTTGTGGGGCGAGCGCGACGCCGTCCTGCCGGCCTCCTACGCCGGCAGGTTTGCCGCCGGCATCAACGGTGCGACCAAGGTGCAGCTCGTGGCCGACGCGGGCCATCTTGCCTATCTCGACCAGCCCGATGCGGTGGCCCGCGCCGTCCTGGCGCACATCGCCTGACAGGCAGCGGTTTGCCGCGCCGCTTGGAGGTTGCACCGCCGGTTCGGATCGTTATTGTCCGGCGCGTTGAGGTTTTGCGAGGTAAGCGCCGATGACTATCCGTTCGATCAAGTGGGCTGCGGGCGTCAGCCTGTTTGCGGCGGTGCTCGCGGTGGCGACCAGCCTGCCCGAGCGACAGGCGTCCGCCCAGGTCCAGGCCGTACCGCGCGAGGGCGTGGCCTTCACCGACACCATCACCCAGCGGGTCAAGATCGAGACCATCGATCCCGACGACCGCACCGTGGCCTTCACCAAGCCGGACGGCCAGCTCGTCGTCCTGCCGGTGGCAGCCGGCGCCGGCGACCTCGCCGCCATCCACGACGGCTCGATGGCCAACGTCACCTATACGCAGGTCGTGACCCTGCTCAACCTGCGCCAGAAAGGCCCGGGCTCGCAGGAAGCCCGACGCGAGCAGATGGCCGGGCGCGACCCGACCGATGTCGCGGTCGGCCGCTTCACCATGACCGTGGTCGGCGTCGACCTCCCCAACAATACCGTGTCGGTCATCCAGGGCCGCGGCGGTGAGGTGCGGACCTACAAGGCCAACACCATCGCCAAGCAGGACATGCTGAAGAAGATCAAGGTCGGCGACGTGGTGGTCGGCCAGTCGACACCCTTGATGGTGACGGCGATCACGGCAGCCCGTTAGAGCGGCAAGTACTTGGCCGCCATTCGATCGCTGTAGGCGAGCAGGTTCGGATAAGAGCGCGCAAGCGCCGTCAGCTCGTTGTCGAAGTACGGACAGGCGGCGCTGATCAGTTGCGCGGCGATTCCGGCATCGGCCCCGCACGGCTGCTCGCCCATGAGGAACGGCTTGGCGCCCAATTGCGCCGACAGCGCATCCAGAGCCCGTCTCGCGAGCGCGATGATTTGCGGCGGCGTGTGCCGCCCCATCCCTTGCGCTTCGAGCTGCTGACGAATCTTGCGGCGAACGAGGCGGGCGACGAGCGGCCGTAGCGGCGCCGGAACGGCCTCGAAGACCCGGCGCGGTCCGCGGTCGAACGACGCGTCGTCCATCCGCCGCGAATGGACCAGCGCGAAGTAGAACTGCTCCTCGAGCATCCGCTCGAAAGCCCAGGCCGTGGCGCGCTCCGGCTGCGACAGGCCGCGATCGAGGTCGATGCGGTATTTGTCCTCGATATGGAAGCGGATGAAGGTCGTATCGGCGACTGTCGTGCCGTCGTCGTCGATGAAGGGTAGCTTGCCCTTGGGCGCGCGTCGCGGATCGCCTTGCCGCCGTTCGAACGACAGCCCAGCCATCGCGAGCAGCAGCATCGCCTTGACGGCGAAAGGGCTCACGTCCGGCAGACCGAACGCCGGCCCGAAGCCATAGACGGCGACGGCCATGCCGCTACTCGACGGTGACGTCTTCCCAAAAGCCGATCCAATGATCGACCGGCTTCATCTTGGCCAGCGGCGCTTCGTAGGACCACGCGGCGCGGGCGCTCACGGCGTCGCTGCCGACCACGTCGTAGAACTGGACGCCGTGCGGGCACTTCAGGTCGTCGGCGGTCTTGGGCGTGTGGCGCAAGAGGTCCATGCGCACCGCCTCGCGCGGGAAATATCGATAGCCATCGACCTCGAGCGTACGCTCGCTTTCGGCCACGACGTGGCCGCGCCAAACCGCCTTCATGCTTGCCTTTCCTAAGCCGCGAGGTGCGGCTTGAATTGTGGATCGGTGGCCTTGACGCTCGACCGCCCACCCATCTCGCGCGCCCAGCGCACGCAGTTGGGCGAGGCCTCGCCGATCGCCTTCAGCTCCGGCACCTCGGGAAAGTAGAAAAAGATCGGCACGAGGTACAGATCGGCGGCCGTCACGTTTTCGCCAGCGAGGTAGCGGCTGGCGCCGAGCCGCTGTTCGAAGATCGGCATGAGGGCGCGGATGCGCTCGAGATGCCGCGCCACCTGGTCGGCCGGCATCTGACGGAAGCCGAACCGGGCGCCGAAGTAGGGCAGCGCGGCGCCAACCAGCGAATCGCAGATCGCGCTCGCCCACTGGTCGCACAGGGCGGCTTGCCGCGCCTCCTCGGGCCAGAGCTTCGGCCCCGGGAAGACGCGGTCGAGATAGCGCAGGATCGCCGACGATTCGAACAGGGTGAGATCGCCATGGGTCATCGCCGGGATCTTGCCGAACGGGTTCAGGGCGCCGATGCCGTCCGGCCGGGCCGCCACGATCTCGTAGTCTATGCCCTTCTCGTGGCATCCCAAGCGGACCGTTCGCGTGAAAGTGCTGGGCGGCACGCCGTGGATCTTGATGTCAGCCATTTTCCCCTCCTTGGTGGTCGGTCAGTACTGATCGCGTCGCCGCACCCAGGCCATCGGCCAAGGCAGGCCATCTTCGTCGCGACCCTTCGCGGTGAGATCGAGCATCTGGTAGGTGCCGTTGACCGCGTCGAGGCCGCGGCCGTAGGTCGAGTAGGTATGATAGACCGCACCGCCGTCGCCGCGCCGAAAGACCGAGAGGCCGGGCGCTTCCTCGCCGCCGAACGTCGCGGTGCCGTGGTTGTAGTTCAGCTCGCCCTCGACCTTCTTGGCGGGATCGAACGAGACGCCGAAATCGAAGTTGAAGTCGCTGTCGGCCGACGACACCCAGCGGAACGTCCAGCCCATGCGCTTCTTGTAGGCCTCGATCTTGTCCAACGGTCCGCGCGAGACGGCGATCAGTGCGGTGTCGCGGTGCGCCAAATGGACGTCGATGCCGTTGTAGTTGTCGGCCCAGAACGAGCAGCTCGGACAGCCTTCCTTCCAATCCGGCCCGAGCATGAAATGGTAGACGATGAGCTGGCCTCGGCCGCCGAACAGGTCGGCCAGGCTGACCCGGCCTTCCGGCGCCTGGAAGCTGTAGGGCTTGTCGACTTTCACCCAGGGCAAGGCCCGGCGCTCGCGCGCCAGATCCTCGCGGGCGTGGGTGAAGGCCTTCTCCTTGGCGAGGAAGGCGCGCCGCGCGACGAGCCATTCTTGGCGACTGACGATACGAGGTTCGGTCATGGCATTCCTCCCTGGGGTCAGGCGCTGCGGGCGAGCAGAGCTTCGAGCTTGGTGAAGGAGCCTGCCCAACCTTCACGGTGGTTGCTGGCTCCGGTCGCGTCACGGAAGCGGCGTTGCGTCAGCGTGAGTTCGGTGCGCGCGCCGACCGCGTTGAACTGCAGGGTTATCATCGTTTCATGCTCGCGCGGCGCGGCGAGGTCACCGCTCTGGTGCCACGCCCAGGTGAAAGACAGGCGCCGCGGCGGATCGATCTCGAGATACTTGCCCGACACCGTATGACGCCCGCCCGCTCGCTCGCCGACGAGCTCCCAGGTACCGCCGACCTGAAGGTCGAAGCGGCAGTGGAGGCACTTCAAGCCGGGTGGACCGAACCATTCGGCGAATCGCTCCGGCTCCGTCCAGGCCGCAAACACCCGCCCGGGCGAGGCGTCGAACACGTGCACCATGTGCAGCGTGCGATCGTCAGGAACGGCGCTTACGGCCATGACCCTTTCCTTTCGTCGGTGGCTTCCCGGGCTCGGGCGCCGTCCGCTCGAGATAGGCCTCGAGACGCTCGAACTGCTGCTCCCAGAAGCGGCGATACTCTTCGATCCAGTCGGCGGCGGCGCGAAGCCCCTCGGCGCGCAGCTCGCAACGCCGCCATTGCGCCTCGACATGCCGTTCGATCAGGCCGGCGTCGCTCAGCACCTTGAGATGCCGTGACACCGCCGGCAGCGACATGTCGAACGGCTCGGCAAGCTCGCCGACCGTCGCAGCGCCAGTCGCCAGCCGCGCCAGGAGAGCGCGCCGGGTGGGGTCGGCCAGGGCCGCGAAGGTTTGCGAGAGGCGATCCATATTTAACACAAGTGTTAAATACAGAATCGGCCGCTGTCAAGCCGTCGCGCGAGCTGTCGTCGAAGAACCGCCAAGGAGGATGCGATGCGGCGGCTTGCCGGCCCGAAGCGCGGACGTCCAGAGCCAGTCACGCTTTCAGGGCTGCGCGTTCACAGCGTACCGACGATCATCGGCGCTCAGGGATGCACGCCGGCCAAAAGACGAAGAGCATGAACGGACCTGGCGGTCCGTGTTCCAAGCTATCCGCGCTTCCAGGTCGTGCCCGTGGGCCCGTCCTCCAACACCACGCCCTTGGCCTTGAGGTCGTCACGGATGCGATCGGCCGCCTTGAAGTCGCGCGCCTGGCGTGCCGCCTGACGGGCGCCGATCGCCGCCGCGATCTCCGCATCGCTCGGGCCCGAGGCGCCGGCCGGCGTCCAACGGAACCACGCCTCGGCGTCGTGCTGCAACAGGCCGAGGGCCTGGGCGCCGGCGCGCAGGTCGGCCGGGTCGCCGAGCTGATGGACGGCGCTGATGGCAAGCGGCGTGTTGAGGTCGTCCGACAAGGCATCCTCGACCGCCTGCGGCACGCGGCTCGCCGCCGGCGCATCCCTGCCGCGCAGCGCGCCGTACCAGCGGTCGAGCGTCGCCTTGGCCTGCACCAGACCGTCGTGCGTGAAGTCGAGCGGCTGGCGATAATGGGCCGACAGCAGCAGCAAACGGATCGCCTCGCCGGGATACTGGTCCAGGAGCTCGTGCACGGTGAAGAAGTTGCCGAGCGACTTGCTCATCTTCTCGCCCGAGATGTTGAGGAAGCCGTTGTGCATCCAGTACTTGGCCATCAGCGCGTGGCCGAACGTGCAGCGACTTTGTGCGATCTCGTTCTCGTGATGCGGGAAAATGAGGTCGAGACCGCCGGCGTGGATGTCGAAGGTCTCGCCGAGGTGCTTGGCGCTCATCGCCGAGCATTCGATGTGCCAGCCCGGCCGGCCGCGTCCCCACGGGCTCGGCCAGCCCGGCTGGCGCTCGGTCGAGGGCTTCCACAGCACGAAGTCGGCCGGGTCCTTCTTGTAGGGCGCCACCTCGACGCGCGCGCCGGCGACCAGCTCGTCGCGCGTGCGGCGCGACAGGCGGCCGTAGTCGCCCATGCTCGGCACACTGAACAGCACATGGCCTTCGGCGGCATAGGCATGGCCCTTGGCGACCAGCCGTTCGATCATGGCGACCATCTCGCCGACATACTCGGTCGCGCGCGGCTCGACGTCGGGCGCCAGCGCGCCCAGCCGCCGCATGTCGCCTTGGTAGGCGTCGGCGGTGCGCGTGGTCAGCGCCTCGATGCTCTCGTTGTTGTCGGCCGCCCGCACCATGATGCGGTCGTCGATGTCGGTGATGTTGCGCACGTAGGTGACGCGCCGATAGCGCCGCCTGAGCAGGCGATACAGCACGTCGAACGCCACGACGGGCCGCGCGTTGCCGATATGCACGTAGTCGTAGACGGTCGGGCCGCAGACATAGAGGCGCACATGGCCGGCATCGAGCGGCACGAACGGCTCTTTTTCGCGCGACAGCGTGTTGTAGACGACGAAGGACATGTCCCTATTCCCCGATCAAATATGCACGAAGCCTCGATGGCCGCGGATGCGGCAGGGCTTCAGTTACATCGCGCGCAGACTGCGCCGGGGAAAAAGAGGAGCGACATTCCGGTAGTTTATCCGAGGCGTTCTTTCTGCGCAAATGCCGGCGAATGGAAGCGTTTTTCGTCTCCACCGCCGTGGTGGCCATCGCCGAGATCGGCGACAAGACCCAACTCCTCGCCCTGCTCCTGGCGGCACGCTATCGCCGGCCGGTGCCGATCGTGCTCGGCATCCTGTGCGCCACGCTCGCCAACCACGCGCTCGCCGCCTGGGTCGGCGCCGAGGTCGCTGCCGGGATCGGCGACGATGCGATGCGCTGGGTGCTGGGCGTGGCCTTCATCGTCATGGCGGGCTGGTGCCTGATCCCCGACAAGGCTGACGGCGGCCCGCAAACGGCCCACCGGGCCGGCGCCTTCGTCGCCGCCCTGGTCGCCTTCTTCATTGTCGAGATCGGCGACAAGACACAGATCGCCACGGTCGCGCTGGCGGCGCGCTTTCAGTCGCTCGTCGCGGTCACGGCCGGCACGACGCTCGGCATGTTGCTGGCCAACGCGCCGGTGGTGTTCTTCGGCGATGCCATCGCCCAGCGCCTGCCGCTCAAGGCCGTGCGCCTCGTCGCGGCATTGCTGTTCGTGGCGCTGGGGATCGCTGCGATCCTCATGCCGTCATCGCGCTGAGTCGCGCCGCAGCCTTGGCGCGGCCGATCAGCGGCAGCAGCTTGGCCATCTGCGGGCCGATCTCACGCCCGGTGAGCGCCAGACGCAGCGGGCGAAACAGTGCCCGGCCCTTGCGCTGCGTCGCAGCCGAAACGGAAGCCGTCCACTCCTTCCAAGTCGCCTCGCTCCACGGCTCGGCGGGCAGCAGCCGAGTCGGGCTCGGCGCGAAGCGGACGACGGGATCGAGCGCCACCATGCGGGCCGACCTGCGACGATGGGCGTTGGCGGGTCAAGCCGGCTTCGCTACTGTCCGCGCCGGGGAGAAGGGAGCCGGCGCATGCGCGTCCAGGACATCGAATACCGCGCCGACGGGATCCGCATGGTCGGCCAATATGTCGTCGACGACGGCAGCACGGCGCGCCGCGCGGGTGTGCTGATCTGCCACGAAGGCCCTGGCCTCACCGACCACACCAAGAAGATCGCCGCCCGCCTGGCCGGGCTGGGCTACGCCGCATTCGCGCTCGACTATCACGGTGAGGGCAAGCCGCTAACCGATCTTGCCGCGGTGCGCCCGCGGATCGCGGCCTGGATGGCCGATCCTGCCGGCATCATGGCCCGCGCCGCGGCAGCTCTCGACGTTCTGAAAGCGCAGAAGGAGGTCGATCCGGCGCGGCTGGCGGCGATCGGCTACTGCTTCGGCGGCACGACGGCGCTCGAACTCGGTCGCCAGGGCTGCGATCTCCGTGCGATCGTGGGCTTCCACTCCGGCCTTGCCACTTCCCGCCCACAGGCCGCCAAGAACATCAAAGGCAAGGTCCTGGTCTGCATCGGCGCCGACGACCCGATCATCCCGCCCGAGCAGCGGGCGGCCTTCGAGAGCGAGATGAAGGCTGCTGGCATCGACTGGCGGTTGCAGCTTTATGGCGGCGCCGGCCACAGTTTCACCAACCCAGCGGCCGATTCGCGCGGCATGCAGGGCTTCTTCTATCATGCCGCCACCGACCGCCGGTCGTGGAACGCCATGATCGAGCTGTTCGACGAGACACTGACGTGAGCTGACTACGGAGGATTGAAATGAAACGTCGCCACCTTCTGGCCGTGGGCGCAGGCGCCCTCACCGCTCCGGCGGTCGTGCGCGCACAGGACAAGTATCCCGAGCGCACGGTGCGCCTGGTGGTGCCATTCGCGCCCGGCGGCCCAACCGACATCATCGGCCGCATGATCGCCGAGAAGATGACCGCCACGCTCGGGCAGACCATGATCGTCGAGAACAAGGCGGGAGGAGCCGGCGTCATCGGCGCGAACGAGATCAAGACCGCACGACCGGACGGCTACAGCCTGCTGTTCGCCACCTCGTCGACCCACGCCATCCTGCCGACGGCGATGGTCAAGGTGCCCTACGACCCGATCAAGGACTTCACGCCGATCTCGTCGGTCTGCGTCAATCCGCTGGTGCTGGTCGCCCATCCGTCGATGCCCGACACGGTGATGGGTCTGGTCGACCTGATGAAGAAGAACCCCGGCAAATACTCCTACGCCTCGTCGGGTACCGGCAGCATCCTCCATCTGGCCGGCGAGTACTTCAAACGCGAGGTCGGCAACATCGACGTCGTGCACGTGCCCTATCGCGGTTCCGGCCCGGCGATACCCGACTTGCTGGCCGGCAACGTCGCTTGGATGTTCGAGACCTTCAGCACCATGACTCAGCATCACCGGGCCGGAAAGGTGCGCATCCTGGCCTTCGCCCACCAGAAGCGGGCGGCCATCGCTCCCGACATCCCGACCATGATCGAGGCCGGCGTCCCGGGCTACGAGGCCTATACGTTCAATCTCTTCCTCGGGCCTGCCGGCCTGCCGCAGCCCATAGTCGACCGGATCGACCAAGCGACACGCAAGGTCATGGCCGACCAGAGCACGCAGAAGTTCCTCGAGGACATCGCCGCCGTGCCGACGCCCGATACCACGCCCCAGCGCACCGCGAAGTTCATCCAGGACGAGCTTGCCAAGTGGGCGCCGGTGATCCGCGCAGCCGGCGTGAAGATCGAGTAGCGCGCTCCGTCCAGTCGACTTGCGCCGACGATTCAGCGAGTGCCCGGCAGCGGCGCGACGTTGCCGGGCGTCGGCGTGATCGGCGCCTGCTGCGGCATCTGGGCCGGCGTCGGCAAGTTCGACGGGTTGGGCATGGCGGTGACGTCGTCGGTCGAGGCGACGCGACCCGGCGCCACCGCGCCGGTCGTGCTGATGTAGTAGCCGGCAACGGCGTTGGAGTTGTCGCCGGCGGTCTTGCCCGGCACGTCGACCACGCCGATACGCTCGCCCTGGTCGCCCACTCGGTACCCACGATTGTCGAGCTTGATGCTCGTATTGTCGATG
>VGCQ01000188.1 GCA_016870055.1 Alphaproteobacteria bacterium
AAGGCGAAATCGCGCCAGCGCGCCGGCGCGCTGGCGCGATTTCGCCTTCGACAGCTACCAGCGACTGAAGCCGCGCGCCTACAATCCGGCGGTCCCGGTGCGCATCGTCGACGTTGACGAGGAGGCGCTCGCCGAGTACGGCCAATGGCCCTGGCCGCGCACCATCATCGCGCGCCTGGTCGACAAGCTCACCGAGCAAGGCGCGGCTGTGATCGCCTTCGACGTGATTTTCGCCGAGCCCGATCGATCGTCGATCAGCCGCATGGTTCGCGACCTGGTGACCTATACCGATCCGGAGACGGTGCGCAGACTCGCTGCCGCGATTCATGACAACGACCAGGTCCTGGCCGACGCCATGGCGCAGTCTCGCGTCGTCCTGGGGTTCGGTTTCGACGTCAAAGGAGGTGGCACGCCGCCGCGCCGCTATCACGGAACAGCCTTCGCCGGCGACGACCCTGTGCAGTTCCTGCCGGTACAACAAGGTGCCGTGAAGGCGATCCCGATCCTCGAAGCGGCGGCCAAGGGCAACGGCAGCGTCAACACCGACGTCGAAAGCGTGGTGATCCGTCGCGTGCCCATGCTGTTTCGCCTGGCCGGACAGGATGGTCTTTTCCCCGCTTTGTCGATCGAGGCGCTGCGCGTCGCGCAGGGCGCCAACAGCTACGTGATCAAGTCGTCGGGCGCCAATCGCGAGGAGTCGTTCGGTACGCCCAGCGGCATCGTCGCGGTCAAGACCGGCGACGTGGAAGTGCGGACCGACGGGCGCGGTCGTCTGTCGCTCTACGACAGCGGCCATCGCAACGAACGCTACGTGTCGGCGCGGGCGGTGCTGAGCGGGACTGCGCCGAAGGACAAGATCGACGGCCACGTCGTCTTCGTCGGCACCAGCGCCATCGGTTTGAAGGACCTTCGCAGCACGCCGGTCGACGACTCGGTGCCCGGTGTCGAAGTTTATGCCCAGCTCGCCGAACAGATGCTGGAGCAGGAATTTCTGCTGCGGCCGGACTTCGCCAACGGCGCCGAGTTCCTCTACCTCGCCGTCATCGGCGCGTTGTTCATCATCCTGCTGCCGCGACTGTCCGCCGGCCGCATGGCGATCGTCGCCGCGATCTTCATCGGCATCGGCCTGCTCGTGCCGTGGTTTGCGTTCACCGAGTACCATTTGCTGTTCGACCCGATCTATCCGCCGGCCACGCTGGCGGTGATCTATGTCAGCGGAACGGCACTTGCCTTCATGCGCACCGAGCGTGAACGCGCCGAAATCCGCGGCGCCTTCGGCCTCTACCTGTCACCCGACGTGGTCGAGCAGCTGGCGCGCAATCCGGAATTGCTGCAGCTCGGCGGCGAACTGCGCGAGATCACCGTGATGTTCACCGATGTGCGCGGCTTCACGCGCCTTTCCGAGCAGTTCGATCCGCAGGGCCTGACCCGGTTCATGAATCGCTTTCTGACACCCATGACCGACATCGTGCTCGGCCATCGCGGCACGATCGACAAGTACATGGGCGACGCGATCATGGCCTTCTGGAACGCGCCGCTCGCCGTCGAGGGCCATGCCGCGCGCGGCTGCGATGCAGCGCTCGCCATGCAGGAACGGTTGCGTGCCCTCAACGACGAGTGGAAGGCCGAAGCCCAAGCCGCCGGCCGCGAGCACCTCGTGGTGAATATCGGCATCGGGCTCAACACCGGTGCGGCGTCCGTCGGCAATTTCGGTTCGTCGCAGCGGTTCACCTATTCCTGCCTGGGCGATGACGTCAATCTGGCGTCGCGGCTGGAGGGCCAGTGCAAGACCTATGCGGTGAGCATCATCATCGGCGACAAGACGCGCGTTCAAGTGCCGACCTACGCGGCGCTCGACCTCGACCTGATCATGGTCAAGGGCAAGACCGAGCCCGAGCGCATGCACGCCTTGCTGGGTGGTCCTGCCGTGGCGCAAATGCCGGCCTATCAGGCGCTGGCCGAGCTGCAAGCGGCCTTCCTCGGACACTATCGGCACGGCCGCTTCGCCGAGGCGCTGGCGGCTGTTCCGGCCTGTCAGGCGGCCGCCGACGCGATCGGATGGCGCCAGGGCTACTACGAGATGATGCGGGCGCGGATCGCGGCGCTGAAGACCGATCCGCCGGCCGACTGGGCAGGTGTGTATGTCGCCAAAGAGAAGTGATGCCGAGCGGCTCGCCGCGATCGAGGCGCTGGTCTGTCGCGATGTCGGCCGCAAGACCGAGGCGCTGATCGCCGCGACCAAAGGCGAGCTCGCCGCGGCGGCTGCCGCCTTGGCCGAGGCGACGAGCGTCGGCTTGATCACCGGTTTCTTCGTGCCGCGTGGCGAGGCCCCGGCGGCCGAGACCGACGGCCCGGTCGGCACGGCGCTACTGGCCGCGGCGATCGCGGCCAGCGGCGTGCCCGTTCGCATCGCCGTCGACACGCCCTGTGCTGCGGCCATGCGCGCGGCAGTCGAGGCTGCCGGCGGACCGGTCACGATCGACGAGGTGGGTGTCGATGACCGGCCCGGCCTTGCTCGCCTGATCGGTGTCTGGCGTGGCGCCAACATCAGCCATGCCGTCGCCATCGAGCGATGTGGGCGCAGCGCCGACGGTCGCCCGCGCAACATGCGCGGCGTCGACGTTTCGACATGGACAGCGCCGCTCGACGATCTGTTCTGCGGGGGGCCGTGGGTCAAGCTCGCGGTCGGCGACGGCGGCAACGAGATCGGCATGGGCAAGCTGCCGGCCGAGCTGATCGCCCGGGCCGTGCCGAACGGGGCGGCGATCGCCAGCACGACATCGTGCGACCGCCTTGTCGTCGCCGGTGTGTCCAACTGGGGGGCGTACGGTCTGATGGCGGCGCTCGCCGTGCTGCAGGCCGGCCGCGCACCGACGATCCTGCGCTTCCTCAGCGCTGAACGCGACCTTGCGGTGACGCGAGCGACGGTCGAAAAGGCCGGCGCCATCGATGGCGTGACAGCCAGACGCGAAGCCACCGTCGACGGTTTTGGTCCGGAGATTCACGGCGCGCTGGTCGACGGGCTGCGGCGCGTTGCACGGGGACAGGCGGCGGACTAGGGTCGCCCGCCATGGAACATCCGTATGCCCCGACGCATCCCGAAATCCGCGATGCGGTCCGCCAACTTTGCCTGAAATTCGACGGCGCCTATTGGCGCGCGCTGGACCGCGAGCGCGGCTATCCGACCGAGTTCGTCAAGGCGCTGACCGAGGCGGGATGGCTGTCGATCCTGATCCCGGAGGAGTATGGCGGGGCGGGCCTGGGCATTTCTGCGGCGGCAGCCGTGCTGGAGGAGGTGCAGCGGGCGGGCTGCAACGGTGCGGCCTGCCATGCCCAAATGTATATCATGGGCACGCTGCTGCGGCATGGCAGCAAGGAGCAAAAGCAGCGTTATCTGCCGCGCATCGCCAGCGGCGAGCTGCGTCTGCAGGCGTTTGGCGTCACCGAGCCGACCAGCGGCACCGACACCCTGGCGCTGCGCACCGTGGCGGTGAAGAAGAACAACAGCACTTACGTCGTCAACGGCCAGAAGGTGTGGACCAGCCGCGCCGAGCATTCCGACCTGATGCTGCTGCTGGCGCGCACCACGCCGCGCGACCAGGCCAAGAAGCGCACCGAGGGTCTGTCGGTGTTCGTGGTCGACATGCGCGAAGAGCTGGGCAAGGGCCTGACCATCAAGCCGATCCGAACCATGATGAACCACAACACCACCGAGGTGTTCTTCGACAACATGGAGGTGCCGGCCGAGAACCTGATCGGCGAGGAAGGGCAGGGGTTCCGTTACATCCTGAGCGGCATGAACGCCGAGCGCGTGCTGATCGCATCGGAATGCATCGGCGATGCGCGCTGGTTCATCGAGAAGGCGACCGACTATGCCAAAGGCCGCAACCTGTTCGGGCGCCCGATCGGCCAGAACCAGGGCGTGCAGTTCCCGATCGCGCGCGCCTATGCCCAGACCGAGGCCGCTGACCTGATGGTGCGCAAGGCGGCGGCGCTCTACGAGGCGGGCTTGCCGTGCGGCGCGGAGGCGAACATGGCCAAAATGCTGGGCTCGGAAGCGGCGTGGGCGGCGGCCGACATATGCGTACAGACCCACGGCGGCTTCGGTTTCGCCGAAGAGTACGACGTCGAGCGCAAGTTCCGCGAGACTCGGCTCTACATGGTGGCGCCGATCTCGACCAACATGATCCTGAACTACATCGCCGAGCACGTGCTCGACTTGCCGCGATCATACTGACACCTCACCACGAGAGGCGCAGGCCGACTGTCAGCGTGTGATTGTCGGTCGTGCCGCCAACCTCGCCTTCATAGCGAAGAAAGACGCGGGCGGCGCCGGCGACGGTGGCCGTGGTGGCAAGGCCTATGAGCGCGCTGTCGCGTTGCGGCGTGGCGCCGAACACCGTCCAGGAAATACCGGGCGCGCCGGCGAAGGATGCGGTCAGCGGCCGGCTGGTGTCGGCGTATTCGTGCAGCCAGCCCAACCGGACATCGATGTCGACGTCGCGGATGGTCGCCCTGAAATCGGCGCCCAGCGTGCTGCGCAGGGAGTTGGTCACCTGCGGCGCGACCAGCAGGCCGAGCGACCCCGGGCCGCTTTCGCCGAAACCTGCCTGGCTGCTCGTCGAGCCTTGTAGGCGGGCGAACGGCGTGGCGGAGAGGGCAGGCGACAGGGCATCGAGGGCGATCCGGTAGCCGGTCTCGACCTGGCCCAGGAACTGGTTGGCGGCGGTCGTGCCGCTCGCGGTCGGAGTGGCGAGAGCGGCAATGGCGATGCTGCGCGTCAGGCGGTTGGCGGCGTTGGCGTATCCCGCCACACCGTCGATGTAGACCCCCGACCATACGAACGAGGCATAGAGGCTCGCGTTGAAGACATCGGTCGTGCCCCGGCCGTCGAAGCCGCTGACCCATTGCGAGCCGGTCAGGTAGCCGACGCTGGCGCCCAGGAGGATTCGCGGATCGGGACGCCAGTCGGCACCGACGGCGATGCCGCCGAGATTGTAGGTCAGCGTCGAGGCGTTGCCGTCGCCCGGCACGCTGCCCAGGCCGCCGAGCGCGCTCATCCACGCGCCGATACTCCCCGGGGAACATGACGCTTCGCATGCTTCGGCCAGCGCGACACGACTGCGTGCCGTGCCGTCGCGAGCGGCGGCGATCTGCGCACCGACGGCATTGAGGTAGCGTAGCCCGTCTGCACGTTCAGGGTGCCGAAGTTGGCATATGGTTGGCCGCTCAGCGCATTCAACCCCGCAGCGCCTTGGCCGGAGGGCAGGACCGCGAGCACGCCGACTGTCGAGGCGAAGTCGCCGGAGGCCGATGGGGCTGCCTGATCGAGGGCGCTGCCGACTGCGCGTTGGTTCGCGGTTTGCCCGCCGCGGGCGAAGCTCTGCGACAGGGTCAGGTAGGCGTTGTTGGCGTCATAGCTGAGCGTCGGCGTGAGGAAAGCGAAGGTGTTCGCTGGTGTCAGGGTGCCGCTGACGCCACCGGCGGCGCTGACGATCGTGTAGGACGGATTGCGCGCGTAGTTGCCCGGCGCGGCGACAAGACCAACCGTGCCGCCTTGCAGCGTCGCCGTCCCGCTGAGGCCAAGACCGTTGTTCCGGCCTGCCGCCGTGACGTTGATCTGATAGGCGCTGCCGGCCGCCAGCGTCAGCGAGCCTGCCGCCATGCCGCCGAGAGCATGGGCGGTGAGGTCGAGCGTGCCGCCGGGATTGACGATCAGGTTCGCCGTGCCGCCCGAGCTCGCGCCGGTGAAGAAGGTCGCACCGCCCGCATTGGTGACGATGGTTGCGGCGTCCGCCGTGCTCGAGCCGAGGAAGGCCGTCACACCAGCCAAGTTGTTGGTGATGCTGGCGTTGCCGGCGGTGCTCGTTCCAACGAAGGCCGTGACGCCGACTTCGTTGGCCGACGGCGAGACGGCGGGATTTGTGAGCGCATCGATGAAGCGGACGATGTTGAAGGAAGCGAGGCTGCCACCGTTGTTGACGATCGTGGCGCCGCCCGCCGACGCGGAGGGATTGAACTGCGTGATGCCCCCGGTGTTGTTGGTGATGACGGCGTTGCCTGCCGTCGCCGCTCCGACGAAGACCGTACCGCTGAAGAAGGCCGAGCCGCCGCTGTTCACGATGGTGGCGGTGCCTGCCGTGCTGTTGCCGAGAAACGCCGTGACGCCGCCGTCGGTGTTGGCGATGGCGGCATTGCCCGCACTTGCGCCGTTCGTGAAGGCGAGGCCCGGCGAGGCGGCCACGAAACCGCGATTGGCGACCCTGAACGCCGGCGCGATCACCGCGTTGTTGACGATGCCGGAGCCGCTCAGGGTCACACCCGCCGTCTCGGTCGTCGAGCGGAAGGAGAAAGCCTGGGCGCCAGCGTTGAAGGTGAAGCCACTGAGAGCGGCGCTGCTCGAGAACGTGACGACAGGGGATCCTGTGGCACCGAAGAAGGCCGTGCCCGTGGGCACCGCAGCCGGCGCCCAGTTGCTCGCACTGTTGAAGTCGGCGGTCGTTCCGGTCCAGGCGGCATTCTGCGCATGCGCCGCCGTCAGGCCGAAGCCCGACAACAAAGGTATGGCGAACGATGCCCGAATGCTATTCTTCACGGCGCTCCCTCGCGCCACAAGATAGCGCGTGGCGCTAGACTGGCGAAGCTCCGCCCAGCGCCCGCACGACCATCCTCTGGAAGTCGATCACCAGCCGTTCACTGTTGGTGAGGAAACGGCCGCGGTCGGGCAGGCCGCCAACCAAACCGCGCTGCACCGAATCGGTGAGGTCGTCGTCCTCCTGGGCAACCTGCTTGTTGAAGGCGATCAACGACTGCGCGAAGCCTTCATCGACGCCGGGCGCGAAGAACTGCTCGGAGAAGCCGCGGGTCGCGTTCGGGCCGTCCGGCCGCCAGACGTCGACCGACAGGTTGGGAAAGCCCGGATTGATGTTGATGGTGAGGTTCGGCCACAGGAAGTGGTACTGCGACTCGGCCACCTCGCCGCGCACATCGTACAAGTCGGCTTTGCTCCTGCCTTCGAGGGCCGACGGCTTGACACGGCCAGCCTGGCTCGAGAACCAGCCGTGCGAGGCCAGGGTGTAAACATCGGGCCGCACGTCGATTGCCGCACTGAAGCCGGGATGGGCGACGGCGCAGTGGTAGCACTCGAGATAATTCTCCAGCATCGCCTTCCAGTTGGCGCGCGCCTTCCAATCGTTGCGAGTGTGCAGCTCGATGGTGGCGAGATCGACGCCGCTCTTGGCGATGATGTCGAGCACCGGACCGTAGCAGGATTGCGCGGTGGGCGCCGTGCGATCGAGATTGACGAACACGAACGGTCCCAGGGCTTCGGCGCGGATCGGCAAGAGGGGGAAGTCGGCCAGCGCGAATCCGGATTCGCTGGCGGCTCGTGGCGCGCGACGCAGGCGGCCGGCGAGGTCGTAGGTCCAGGCATGATAGGGGCATTGCATCACCGTGGCGTTGCCGCGCCCTTTCATGACCAGATGACGGCGATGGCGGCAGACATTGACGAAGCCGGCAAGGCCCTTGTCGTTGCGCACGACCACCACCGGCACGTTGCCGGCATGTCCTGTGATGTAGTCGCCCGTCTTGGCGAGCTCGGCCAGCGGCCCGACATAGTTCCAGCTATGGCGGAAGATGCTCTCCAGCTCGCGCTCGGTGATCGACGGATCGGTGTACCAGCGTGCGGGCAACGATTCGCCGCGGTCGAGGGCGGCCAGCAGGTCGGCCGTGGATTCGATGGACTGTCTCATCGATCGAGCTTAGTCGAAGAGGGCGTGCTTTACTGTGGCGATCGCCGCCATGATCGCGGCATGGCCGATCATCAGCAGAAACACGGTCCATATCGCGGTCAGCAGCGTCAGCAGCCAACCCAGCATCGCCATGATCCCGTCATCTTCGACCAGAGCGAGACAGAAGAACAGGATGGCCCAGGCCGGCAGGAGGTTGTCGAACGGGATCGGCAGGGCGAGGATGACGATGTTAGCTGTCCAGGCGATCAACAGGCTGCGACGCGGCACGCCGTTCACCCACCATTCGTGGCGCGCATGGACGGCGTCCTCGAGCCACCGGATGGTGCGTCGCGAGCGGTCGAGGAAAAGCTGAAGCTTGCCGCGCTGCAAGCTGCGCCGGCCGATGAAAGCCGGCAGCGAGGGCACCGGCCGGCCGGCGAAGAACTGCACCAGCAGGAACACCATGGGCAGCCCCGTGATGGTCGACAGCCAGGGGATGCCGGTCGGTATGCAGTTCGGCAGGTTGAGGGCGGCGATGGCGAAGGCATAGGAGCGGCCCTGCAAGCCGCTCAGGAACTCGTCGAGCGACAACAACGAGCGACCGTCGCCGGCGAACAGGCGGTCGAGCGTGTCGAGGAGGCCGAAATTGTCCTTCATCCGGCCGTCCGCGCCAGCACACGCCGGGCCAGCACGAGATGCGGCCGATCGAGCATCTTGCCGTCGAGCGTCAACACGCCGGCACTTGGGTTGCTTTCGAAAGTGGCGATCACGCGCCGCGCCCACTCGACTTCGTGGGCCGACGGTGTGAAGACCTCGTGGATGATCGCGACCTGATCGGGATGGATGGCGATCTTGCCGCCATAGCCCATGCGGCGGGCCTCGAGCGCCTCGGCGCGCAATCCCGCGACATTCCTGATGTCGGGATAGACGGTGTCGTAGGCGGTGATGCCTGCCGCCACCGACGCCATCAGGTTGACGGTGCGCGCGAGCTTGAAGGTGTCGTCGTACTCGCCGGGCGCCGGCCCTTTGGCCAAGGCGCCCAGATCGGCCATCAGATCCTCGCCGCCCCAGGAATGGCCGATCAACCGCGCATGCTTGGCGGGCGCTGCGGCAAGCGCCAGCACGGCGGCGGCGCTCTCGGTCGCGATGGTCAGGATCCTGGTGGCTCCCGCCTCGATGCCCTCGCGGACTTCCAGGGCGTCGAGGTAGGTGGCGAGCAGGTCGAGGTTTGCCTGGCCGATGCATTTGGGGAAGACGATGCCGTCGGGCCGACCCTGCATGACGACGGCGAGGTCGCCCAGGGTCAGCCCGGTATCGAGCGCATTGACGCGCACGTACAGCTTGGGCCCGGCGCGTTTTGCTGTCTTCAGGTAGTCCAGCACCATGGCGCGTGCGACCGTCTTGCGATCGGCGGCCACCGAGTCCTCGAGATCGAGGATCAAGGCGTCGGGGCCAGACTGCGGGCCCTTGGCGAGTTTCCGCTCG
>VGCQ01000189.1 GCA_016870055.1 Alphaproteobacteria bacterium
CTCTACGTGCCGGGCAACGTGCCGAAATTCATCGACAAGGCGCATGAGCGCGGCGCCGACTGCATCCTGGTCGATCTCGAGGACAGCGTGCCTCCGGCCGAGAAGCCGGCGGCGCGGGCGTTGCTGGCCGAAACGATGACGAAGGTCGTGCGCGGCGGCGGCGACGTGGCCGTGCGCATCAATCGCCCGTTGCGTCTCGCCATGCCCGACCTCGAAGCGGCCGTGCGCCCGGGCCTCGCGGCGCTGTTCATCACCAAGGCCGAGGGGGTGCAGCATCTCAGGCTGCTCGACGAGGCGGTGAGCGAGCTTGAGCGCGAGCGCGGCATGCCGCCGGGCGGCGTCGGCTTCGCCGCCATGATCGAGCATCCCCGCGCGCTGGCCGAGATCGACGACATCGCCGAGCGCGCGCCGCGGCTGATCGCCATGATGCTGGGCGGCGAGGACTTCGCCTTGGAGACGGGCTCGGTGCCGGGCGACGAGACCCTGGAGCTGCCCAAGCGGCTGGTCGCCTTCGCCGCTCAGGCGCACGGCGTCGCCATGATCGGCATCCTCGGCACCGTGGCCGACTACTCCGATCCCGCGGCCTACAAGAAGAGCGCGGAGCGCGCCCGCCGCTTCGGCTTTTCGGGCGGGACCTGCGTCCATCCCGGCCTGGTGCAGGCCCTGAACGAGGCCTTCACGCCCGGCGCCGACGAGGTCGCGCAGGCGCGCAAGCTGATCGCCGCCGATGAGAGAGCCGCCGCCCAGGGCCGCGGCTCCTTCACCGTCGATGGCAAGATGATCGACATCCCGGTGATCGATCGCGCCCGCCGCCTCATCGCGCGGCACGATGCGATCGAACGCCGGTCAAAGCGAGTCTAGAGCGGAATGAGGAGAGGTGGAACCGCATGCGGTTCCACCTCTTCTCATTCGCGCACAGCGGTGTTGCGTGTTGCAGCAGGCATGATGGGTTCAGCTGATGCCAGCCGAACCCATCATGTTCTAGGCGTCGACCAATTCGCGCCGGTCACGTGCCGGCGTGATCTCGACGAGATCGGACGGCAGCGCCGCGATCTCGGCCGTGATGCCGGCATTGAGGCTTTGCAACAGGACCTCGTGGCCGTTGGCGAACCGCACGGCATCGCGATGCGCATGCGGCGCCGCGTCCAGACGGGTCATCACCGCCGTCTCGGCCGGCCCGACGTCAAAAGCACGTTGCACTGCCTCGTTGATGCCCTCGAGGCGAAGGCGGGCATCGGCCGGCAGGCAGACCGCAGTGTTGCAGTCGAGACCGGCGACGAAGCCCAAAGTGCCGCTGGGGAAGCGGTGCAGCGTGTATTGCTCTCCTCTGGCGGCGGGCCGTGAACGATAGAGTTCGAGTGAGTAATCACACATGACGTCCTCCAGTTAGGGAACGTCATTCACACCTGGGACGAGTTTTGCGGCGATCAAGCGCGCGGGCGAATTTTTCGGTTCGCACGCGTGACTTGGTCAACAACCGTTCAGTGCTTGTCGGCCCACACCGAACGCTTCACGGCGTACATCAGACCGGCCAGCGCCAGCAGGAACAGGATGACCCGCACGCCGGTGCGCTTGCGCGCCTCCATGTGCGGCTCGGCCGCCCACGCGAGGAACTGCGTCACGTCGGACGCCTCCTGATCGAGCGTGGCCTTGGTGCCGTCGGCGTAGGTCACCTTGTCGTCGGCCAAGGGCGGCGCCATGCCGATCTTGTGGCCGGGGAAGTACTTGTTGAAGTTGTCGTCCTTGCTAACGTCGAACTCCTTGATCTGCTGCGGCGTCAGCTTGTCGTAGGGCACGTAGCCGATCAGCAGGCCGTAGAGGTAATCCGGTCCACCGGCCCGCGCCTTGGCGATGACGCTGAGGTCGGGCGGCGCCTTGCCGTTGTTGGCGGCAGCGGCGGCGAGCGCATTGGGGAACGGACTCTTGAAGCGATCCGACAGCTTGGCCGGCCGCTCGATCGGCTGGCCATCGTCGTTGAGGTCGGGGACCTGGATGTCCTTGATCAGGCTCTTGACCTGACCCTCGGTGAGGCCGAGCGCCATCAGGTTGCGATAGTACATCAACGACATCGAATGGCAGGCCGCGCAGACCTCCTGGTAGACCTGATAGCCGCGCTGCGCCGCCGACCGGTCGTAGGTGCCGAACGGTCCCTGGAAATGCCACTGCTTGCTCGGCAGCTTGATCTCGCCGCCGGCGGCGATGGCGGCCGCGCCGGCCGACAACGAGGCGAGCGCGAGCGCGCCGGAGACGAGCAGCCGTTTCATGGACTTACGCATGGCGCTCACCCTGCCTTCTGCTTGAGCACCGCGTCGGCAATGCTGGGCGGCAAGGGCAATGGTCGTTCGATCTTGCCGAGGATCGGCAACAGGATGAGGAAGTGGAAGAAGTAGTAGAGCGTCGCGAGCTGGGCGAGCGGGACGTACCAGCCTTCCGGCGGATTGGCGCCGCAGATGCCCAGGATCACCACGTCGATCACCAGCAGGTACATGAACCATTTGTAGATCGGCCGGAACGTGCAGGAACGCACGCGCGAGGTGTCGAGCCAAGGCAGGACGAACAGCACGCCGATGGCGCCGAACATGGCCAGCACGCCGCCCAGCTTATCGGGAATGGCACGCAGGATGGCGTAGAACGGCAGGAAGTACCATTCCGGCACGATGTGATCGGGCGTCACCAGCGGATTGGCCGGGATGTAGTTGTCGGGATGGCCGAGATAGTCAGGCGCGAAGAAGACGAAGCCGGCATAGATGATCAGGAAGATCATCACGCCGAAGCCGTCCTTCATCGTGTAGTAGGGGTGGAACGGCACGGTGTCCTGCGGGCCCTTGGGATCGATGCCGAGCGGGTTGTTCGAGCCGTGCACGTGCAGCGCGACCACGTGCAGCGCCACCACCGCCACGATGATGAAGGGCAGCAGGTAGTGGAAGGCGAAGAAGCGGTTGAGCGTCGGGTTCTCGACGGCGAAGCCGCCCCACAGCCAGTCGACGACCGACTGGCCGACCACCGGAATGGCCGAGAACAGGTTGGTGATGACGGTGGCGCCCCAGAAGCTCATCTGGCCCCACGGCAGCACGTAGCCCATGAAGGCGGTCGCCATCAACAGGAGGAAGATCACGACGCCCAGGATCCACAGCAGCTCGCGCGGCGCCTTGTAGGAGCCGTAATACATGCCGCGGAAGATGTGGATGTAGACGGCGATGAAGAAGAACGACGCGCCGTTCATGTGCAAGTCGCGGATCAGCCAGCCCTGCGGCACGTCGCGGTCGATGCGCTCCACCGAGTCGAAGGCCATCAGCACGTTGGGCTGGTAGTTGGTCGCCAGCACCACGCCGGTCGCGATCATGAGCACCAGCATCACCGTGGCGATCGCGCCGAAATTCCAGAAGTAGTTGAAATTCCGCGGCGTCGGGAAGGTGTGATACTCCTTCTCCAGGTAGGAGAAGATCGGCAGTCGGTGATCGATCCAGGCGATCACCTTGTTATTGAAGACCGGCGGCGTGCCGTGTGACGAAGCCATTCTGCGAGCTCCCCGAGCGATCGGATGGGGCGACCGGAATACGGTCAGCCGACTTTGACGATGGTGTCGGACGTGAAGAGATAAGGTGGGATCACCAGGTTCTTGGGCGCCGGCCCGACGCGGATGCGGCCCGACGTGTCGTAGGCCGAGCCATGGCACGGGCAGAACCAGCCGCCATAGGGACCCTTGGGCTGACCGGGCTTGTTGCCGAGCGGCACGCAGCCGAGATGGGTGCACACGCCGACCATGATCAGCCATTCCGGCCGGACTTTCTTGGCAAGATCGGTGACGCGCGAATTGTCGGTCTGCGGGTCGCGCAGCTCCGACAGCGGCACGGCGTCGGCTTCCTTGATCTCCTGCGCCGTGCGGTGGCGGATGAACAAGGGCTGGCCGCGCCAGTTCACGGTGATCGCCTGGCCGACCTGAATGGGAGAGACGTTCACCTCGACCGAAGCCAGCGCCAAGGTGTCGGCGGCGGGGTTGAGGTTGTTGATGAAGGGCCAGGCGGTGGCGGCGGCGCCGACCGCAGCGAGGGAGCCGGTTGCGACCATGAGGAAGTCGCGCCGGGTCGGGTCGCTGTGCCCGCCGGCCGGGATGCTTGGTGTTGCCATGATACTCTCTTCCGTCCCCTCGAGGAGATTGAGACTTAGACCGCAAAAGCCCCTTATGTTTCAAGGCTCTGTTGGTCGCAGGTCGGGCCCCCACGGCTGTGTGACAGCGTGCCGCAGAGTCGGCTTTTCGCGTCGCGGACGACAAGCATAAGGAGCGCCATGCGTCTTGCCCTGTTCGAGCCCGACATCCCGCAGAATCTGGGGGCCTTCATCCGGCTTTCCGCCTGCCTGAACGTGGCTTTGGACGTGATCGAGCCGTGCGGTTTTCCGGTCGACGACAAGCGCATCCGCCGTGCCGCCATGGATTACTACGACCTGGCCGAGGTCGCCCGCCATGCCTCGTGGACGGCTTTCCAACGCGATCGGGCGCCCGGAAGACTGGTCCTGCTGACCACCAAGGCGGCGATCGCCTTCCCTGACATCGACTTCCGGCCCGACGACATCCTGCTGTTCGGTCGCGAAAGTGCCGGCGTGCCGGCCGCGGTGCACGACGCGGTCGACCTGCGCCTGCGCATCCCGCTGCAAAAGGGCGCGCGCTCGCTCAATGTCGCCCTGGCGGCGGCCATGGTAGTGAGCGAGGCCCTGCGCCAGACCTCGGGATACGATGCGCTCTCCGACTAGCAACCCCACGCCGCTGCCCGACGCCGCCACGCTGGAGGCCCGCAAGCAGGCGGCGCGCACCTGGTTCGAGAGCCTGCGCGACCGCATCTGCTCGGCCTTCGAGCGGCTCGAGGACGAGCTCGTCGGCAGCCACCGCGACCTCGCCGCGGGCCGCTTCGAACGCAAGAACTGGCGACGCGATCTCGGACCGGCCGGCGAGGATCGCGGCGGCGGCGTGATGTCGCTCATGCGCGGCCGGGTGTTCGAGAAGGTCGGCGTCAACGTCTCGACGGTGTTCGGCGAGTTCAGCCCGGAGTTCCGCAAGCAGATCCCGGGCGCGGCCGACGACCCGCGCTTCTTCGCCACCGGCATCTCGCTGGTGGCGCACATGCGCTCGCCCAAGGTGCCGGCGGTGCACATGAACACCCGGCACATCGTGACCACGCGCGCCTGGTTCGGCGGCGGCGCCGACCTCACGCCGATGGTGCCGCACCAGCCCGACACGACGGCCTTCCACGCCGCCCTGCAGGCCGCTTGCGACGCCCACGACCAAACTTACTACCCGCGCTTCAAGAAGTGGTGCGACGAGTACTTCTATCTCTCGCACCGCGGCGAGCCGCGCGGCGTCGGCGGCATCTTCTATGACGACCTCGACAGCGGCGACCACGTCGGCGATTTCGGCTTCACCCGCGCCGTCGGTGAGGCTTTCCTCGACGTCTATCCCCGGATCGTGCGCAGCCACATGAACGAGCCGTGGACCGAGGCCGAGCGGCAGCACCAGCTCGTCCGCCGCGGCCGCTATGTCGAGTTCAACCTGCTGCACGACCGCGGCACCAAGTTCGGCCTGATGACCGGCGGCAATGTCGAGGCGATCCTGATGTCGCTGCCGCCCGAGGTGCATTGGCCCTAACGCCGGCCGATCGCGGCTCCGGCGATCAGCGGCAAGGCGAAAAGCCCGCCGATCAGCAACGGGTAGGGCCCGCCGAAGCGGTCGACGAAGGCCGCCGGCTCGCTGTCGTAGGTCAGGCGCCCATACAAGAAGTCGACCAGCATCGTCGACACCGGCCACAGCAGCGCCGCGAGCAGCGCCGCCGCGAGCCAGCGCGGACCCGCCGTGCGACGGGCATGGATGACCGCCAGCATCGCGACATACGGCAGCGGCACCAGCACCTTGTACCATTCGACGCTCAGCACGCTGAGCGCGGCGCCGATCCAGGTGTCGCCGACCATGTCGTTCAGCACCACGAAGGCTGCGATCGCAAGCCACAGGATGAACGTCACGCTAGGCTTGATCATCGGCCAGGCGCTTCAACTCGGCGAGGCAGGCGGCGCGGTCGGCGGCGAAGTCGCCGGCGATCCACCAGCGCTCGACCGCCTCGATCAATGCGCCGACCTTGGGGCCGGGCTTCAGCCCGAGCTTCAGCGCATCGCCGCCGCCGATCGGCAGCTCGGGCGGCGACCAGCTCCGCGCCAGCGCCAGCGCCGCCCGCCAATCGCCGGGCGCATCCAACAGGGCGCGATCGATGAACAGGCTGGTGCCCAGCCGATAGAGACTCGCCCGCAGATCGGCGGGATCGATCGCGTGATCGGCATCGAGCATCACGCCGAGCCGCACCGACTCCTGCGTCGAAAGTTTCAGCCGCTTGCCGATCGCCGTGGCGTCGGCATCGGCCGGCAGGATGGCGGCGAGACGGCGCAACCCGTCGGGCCCGTCCTCGCGCGCCGCGAGCGCTCGCAGCCGCGCGCTGCCGGCATATTCGGGCAGCCAGCGGTCGAGCGCGCCGGCCTCGAGCAGCGCATCGGCGGCATCGGCGCCGGCCGGCGCTTCGAGCGTGCGCAGCAGCTCCTTGCGCACCCGCTCGCCCGACAGGCCGGCGAGAGTCGCGGCGTTGCGTCGGCAGGCATCGAAGCTCGGCCCGTCGAACGGCGGCCGGCCGTACCAGGCGTGAAAGCGGAAGAAGCGCAGCACGCGCAGCCGGTCCTCGGCGATGCGCTGGTCGGGATCGCCGATGAAACGCACGCGGCCGGCCAGAAGGTCGGCACGGCCGTCGAAATAGTCGTGGATGGTGCCGTCGCGCTCGGCATAGAGCGCATTGAACGTGAAGTCGCGGCGCTCGGCGTCGCCGCGCCAGTCGTCGGTGAAAGCCACGATCGCCCGCCGGCCGTCGGTCTCGACGTCGCGCCGCAGGGTCGTGAGCTCGAACGGCTGGCCCTCGACCACCGCCGTCACCGTGCCGTGCTTGATGCCGGTCGGCACGACCTTGATCGCGGCCGCCGCCAGCGTCTTGGTGACGATGTCGGGCGGCTTGTCGACGGCGAGGTCGATGTCGCCGATCGGCCGGCCCGCCACCCAGTCGCGCACGCAGCCGCCGACGAAGCGCGCCTCGACGCCGCCCGCCGCCAGCGCTGCGATCAACCGCTGCACCGGCGCCTGGCTCATCCAGGGCGGGATCATGACGCGAAGAGGCCGCCGTAGCCCTGGTCCTGGGTGAAGAACATCACGACGAAGCCCGCGATGGCGCAGACCAGGCCGGCGATGGCGAGCCAGGTGACCGGCAGGTCCTGCCATTCCGGCAAGGTACCGGCGAGCTTGCGCTCTTGCTTGATCTTGACTGCCCACGCCCACAGGAAGAAGGCGACGGTCGGCGCCAACACCAGCACGATCACCAAGAGGACGATGCGAAGCATGCCGCTAGCTCGTTAGGACGAAGTGCAGGTTCTTCAGCATACCCGCCGTGGCGCCCCAGATGTAGCGCTCACCGTAGGGCATGGCGTAGTAGCGCCGCTCGCGGCCCTGCCAGACGCGGCTGTCGATGCGGTGGTTCTTCTCGTCGAGGAAATGCGCCAACGGCACCTCGAAGACGTCGGCGACCTCGCGCGGGTCGGCATGGGTCGTGAAGCCCGGCGTCACGATGCCGACGATCGGCGTGATCTCGTAGCCCGTGCCGGTGCGATAAGGATCGACCGCGCCCACCACCTCGACGAAGCGGCGGGACAGCCCGACCTCCTCCTCGGTCTCGCGCAGCGCGGTGGCGACGGCATCGGCATCGTCGTCCTGCTGGCGGCCGCCGGGAAAGGCGATCTGGCCGGCATGGCTCGGCATGTCCTCGGTGCGCTGGGTCAGCAGCACGGTGATCTCGGGCGCGCGGCGCACCAGCGGCACCAGCACCGCCGCCGGCCGAAAGCGGGCCGGCGCCGGTACCACTCCGTTCAGCGAAAAATCGCTGCCCAAGGGCGGCCGAGCCACCGGCAAACCCGATGCCAATCGGCGGCTGCGTTCGCCCACCCGTCGCACAATTTCGTCAACCGTCATGCCCTTGTTCCGGCCTCAATTCTGGGCTTCCCTCAATCAACTTCCTCATGACCACAGGAGCATCCCGGTGGCCCCCGACACATCGACTGCAACCGACGCCGACGCCCTTGCCGCCTTGGCCGACATCGAGCGCCTGGGCGGGCAGTTGCGCGCCGCGCGCGCCGCCATCGGGCAAGTCATTTATGGCCAGCAGGATGTCATCGATCAAACCCTCGTTGCCCTGCTGTCGGGCGGCCATTTGCTGCTGATCGGCGTCCCCGGCCTCGCCAAGACCAAGCTGGTCGACACGTTGGGCGTGGTCCTCGGCATGGACGCCAAGCGCATCCAGTTCACGCCCGACCTGATGCCGGCCGACATCCTGGGCTCGGAGGTGCTGGAGGAAAGCGACGTGGGTCGCCGCTCCTTCCGCTTCATCCAGGGCCCGGTCTTCGCCCAGCTCCTGATGGCCGACGAGATCAACCGCGCCAGCCCGCGCACCCAGTCGGCGCTCCTGCAGAGCATGCAGGAGAAGCACGTCACCGTCGCCGGCAAGCGCTACGACCTGCCGGCACCCTTCCATGTGCTCGCCACCCAGAACCCGTTGGAGCAGGAAGGCACCTATCCCTTGCCCGAGGCGCAGCTCGACCGATTTCTGTTGCAGATCGATGTCGGCTACCCCGACGCGGCGGCCGAACGCCAGATCATGATCGGCACCACCGGCGCCGCCACGCCGACCGCGGCGCAGGCGCTGACGCCGGCCGACCTGATGGCGGCGCAAGCGCTGGTCCGCCGCCTGCCGATCGGCGAGAGCGTGGTCGACGCCATCCTGAAGCTGGTGCGTGCCGGCCGGCCCGAATCGAGCGACCTCGACGTGGTGCGCCAGCGCGTCGCCTGGGGTCCCGGGCCGCGTGCCAGCCAGGCCTTCATGCTGGCGACCCGTGCCCGGGCCATCATCCAGGGCAGGCTGGCGCCGTCGGTCGACGACGTAGTGGCGCTCGCCGGCCCGATCCTGCGCCACCGCATGGCCGTCAACTTCTCGGCCCGCGCCGAGGGCGTGACGGTCGAGACGGTGATCGCCCAGATGTGCGCGCGGTTGGGATGAGGTTCGTGCCGGGAGCGCGCCACTCATAGGCGCTAACTTATGACGAAGCATGGGAATGCCCTTCGTTTGCGCTTGCGTCGAGGT
>VGCQ01000190.1 GCA_016870055.1 Alphaproteobacteria bacterium
TGGAGTTCTGAGCAGGGACAGGTGACCTTCTTCGCTCGCCGAGGGGACTTGCGGCGCGTCGGTCAGAGTGGGCAGGCAACGTTTTCCAGTGGGCGGTGTTTTGCTTTTCCGCCGTCACGCGCTTGTCGGCAAGACATTTGCCCGGGCCTGCCGGCGTCCAAGGCTTTCTCGTCTAACGTTCGGAAGCCGGGACAGATCGCCGAACAGCCGCCGGTCACACGTACGTGACTTTGACGATCTCGATATCCTCCTCGCCGGCCGGCGTGCGCATCCTCACAACGTCGCCCTCGTGGGCGCGCAGGAGGGCGCGGGCGATCGGCGAGATCCAGCTGACATGGCCTTTGCTGAGATCGACCTCGTCGACGCCGACGATCTTGACCGTGCGCTCCTCGCCCTTGTCGTTGGCCCAGGTCACCGTGGCGCCGAAAAACACCTGGTCGGTCTTGGGCCGCTTGGCCGGGTCGACCACCTCCGAGCGCTCCAGCCGCTTGCTGAGGAAGCGGATGCGCCGATCGATCTCGCGCAGCCGCTTCTTGCCGTAGATGTAGTCGCCGTTCTCCGAACGGTCGCCGTTGGAGGCAGCCCATGACACGACCTTCACCACGTCGGGCCGTTCCTTGCGCATCAGCGTGTCGAGTTCCTGCCGCATCCGGGCGAAGCCGGCGGGCGTCATGTAGTTCTTGGCCGACAGCGGCAGTCCGCCGGAGCCTTCCGGCAGATCGTCGTCTTCGTCGCCGTCGCTTTCCCTGGTGAAGGCCTTGCTCATTTCGATCCGTAATTTATCAAGGACCGGCTCATGAAGGCTACCGCCCGACCCCGCCTGCAACGCGCCTCCGGCGAGAGCCGGGTCGTGTTCGCTGTGCGCGACGGGGCCACGCGGCTGGCCGATCTCTATCAGCGTGATCCCTGCCGGGTGCTGTTTCCCGACCCCGAGCCCGGCGAGCCGCCGCAGGCCGTTCTGGTGACGACCTCCGGCGGCGTCACCGATGGCGACCGGCTCGCGGTGGAGATCAAGGTCGGTCCCGGGGCGGAGGCCGTGGTGACAACCCAGGCGGCGGAGAAGGTCTATCGTGCCGCCCACGCCGGCGATCATTGCACCATCGACGTCGCGGTGACGGTGGGCGCGGCGGCAACCCTCGACTGGCTGCCGCAGGAGACCATCGTCTTCGAGGGTGCACGCCTGAAGCGGCGGACCGTCGCCGAAGTCGCGCCGGGCGGTGCGCTGCTCGCCTGCGAGATGGTGGTGCTGGGGCGGGCGGCGTCGGGCGAGCGCTTCCGGTCGGGCCTGTTGCTCGATATCTGGTCGGTGCGGCGGGCCGGCCGGCTGGCCTGGACCGACGCCTTGCGGGTCGAGGGCGAGACCCCGGCGGGCGCGGGCTTCGGCGACGCCAATGCGCTCGCGACCGTGATCGGCGTCTGGGACGAGCCGCAGCCGCGCCTCGAGAAGGCGCGCGCCCTGCTCGACGCGGCGGACAAGGTGCGCGCGGGCGCCACACTGGTGAACGGTGTGATGATCGCGCGCCTGCTCGGCGAGGCGACGGCCGTACGCCAGGCGTCGACGCGCCTGCTCGGAGACTTCCGCGGCCGCCACCTGCCAAGGGTCTGGCACATCTGAGGCAATGGTCGTTCCGCCCGTCAGGTCTGGTTCGATGCAGAGGGGCGTGTAGTCCGGAGATTCTCTTCCGGCGTTCCGGGGGCAGTGGGCGACAGTTCCCCCAAGCGCGGCAGCGAGGCGCGCGCCAACAAGCACAGCCAGACGGTGATCACGAACGGCGCCGTTAGTGCGGGCAGTCCCATCGGGCGGAGGATGGCGGCCAGGCTGCCGTAGAGGATGGTCGAGAAGCAGACCGCGATAACTGTGACGACGATGATCCTCGGATGGAGCAAGAAGAACACGCCGCCCAGCGCCATGGCAGTCAGCACCGCGTTAAAACCATAGATGCCGGCGCGGATCAGATCCGGCCGCGCGCCGAGCGCCCAGGCGAGCGCCAGGGCGACAATGCTGCCGATTAAGGCCGCGGCAGCGGTGATGCGGGAGCCGACGGCGATGCCGGTCAGGAAGAGCGCACCCGTCCAGACATTCTCCTGCAGCATGACCTGGGCGACACCTTTCAGAACGGTGGTGACGATATCGCCGAGCCCCAACGGCACGTGAACGGAAGGCGGGCTTTTCGGCAGGTGAGGCGAGTCGAGCGCCGCATTCAGGACCCCGGCAAAGGCATAGACCCCGCCGATGAAGATCCACGTCGTGACGATGAACGGCCCGGTCAGCGGATAGCCCTTGGCGCCGATCGAATCCTGGATGGCCGCCGTAACGACGGTCACCGACATCGTCGCGATCGCAACATAGGCCAGCAGCGTGAGGTCATGGTGCAGGAAGGTCGCAAGGCCAATGCCCGTCAGCGCGCCGTTGAACCCATACAGGCCGCTGCTTACGCTGGCGGCCGGCGCGCCCAGCAGCCTGGCGGTGGCCGTCGCGACCGCTGTGCCGAACAAGGCGTAGACACCAGCCTGCCAGCTGCTGACGAACAGGCCGGCGAGGAACAGCAGGCCGGAGATCGGGTTGTTCTGGAGCATCACCTGGCCGATGCCGCGCAGGATATTATCGCCGAACTCGACGACGGGACTGCGCGGCAGGCGCCGCATCGGCATGGTCATTGCGTGCATGTCCTCCCAACCTGTCGGGTCGGACCATGTCTTGCGGGGCGCGGAAGTGTCAAACCGTCAGCCGGCCTGTCGTTGGGGATTTGTCGCTGGCCCGCGATCTTGGAATCTTGTGGTATAGCTAGCAGGCGAGTGAGGGAGAGCGCTGCCGATGAATCTGACGCCGCGAGAAAAGGACAAGCTGCTGGTCGCGATGGCGGCCAACGTGGCGCGGCGCCGGATGGAGCGCGGCATCAAGCTCAACCATCCGGAGGCGGTGGCCCTGATCACCGATTTCGTGGTCGAGGGCGCACGCGATGGCCGCACGGTCGCCGAACTCATGCGCGACGGCGGCAAGGTGCTGACGCGCAACCAGGTGATGCAGGGCGTCGCCGACATGATCCACGAGATCCAGGTCGAGGCGACTTTTCCCGACGGCACCAAGCTCGTCACCGTCCACCATCCGATCCGCTGAAGGAGCACCCCGATGAAGCCCGGCGAGATCTTCCCCGCGAAAGGCGAGCTCGAGCTCAACGTCGACAAGAAGCGCAACCCGATCTCGATCGAGGTCGCCAACACCGGCGACCGGCCGATCCAGGTCGGCAGCCACTATCATTTCTTCGAGACCAACGAGGCGCTCGCGTTCGACCGCAAGCGCGCCAAGGGCATGCGGCTCGATATCGCCGCTGGCACCGCCGTGCGCTTCGAGCCCGGTCAGTCGCGTACCGTACGGCTGACGGCCTATCTCGGCAGCCGCGAAAGCCACGGATTCCAGGCCCGGGTGTCCGGCAAGCTCGGTCCGATCGCCAGGGTTGGGCCGTCCAACGAGGGGCCGACGAGGATCTCGCGAGCCGCCTACGCCGGCATGTTCGGCCCGACGGTGGGCGACAAGGTGCGGCTGGCCGACACCGACCTCTTCATCGAGGTCGAGAAGGACCAAACGATCTACGGCGAGGAAGTGAAGTTCGGCGGCGGCAAGGTGATCCGCGACGGCATGGGCCAGAGCCAGCGCACGAGGGCGCAGGGCGCGGTCGATACCGTGATCACCAATGCGCTGATCCTCGACCACTGGGGCATCGTGAAGGCCGATATCGGCCTGAAGGACGGCAAGATCGTCGGCATCGGCAAGGCCGGCAATCCCGACGTTCAGCCCGGCGTGAACATCGTCATCGGACCGGGCACCGAGGCGATCGCCGGCGAGGGTAGGATCCTCACTGCTGGCGGCATCGACTGCCATATCCACTTTATCGCGCCTCAGCAGATCGAGGATGCGTTGTGCAGCGGCATCACCACCATGATGGGTGGCGGCACCGGCCCCGCGCACGGCACGCTCGCCACCACCGTCACGCCCGGCCCCTGGCACATGGGCCGCATGCTGCAGGCGGCCGAAGGCCTACCGATGAATCTCGGCTTCTTCGGCAAGGGCAATACCAGCAGGCCTGCCGGCATCAAGGAGCAGATCGAGGGCGGCGCCTGCGGCCTCAAGCTGCACGAGGATTGGGGCACCACGCCCGCCGCCATCGACAATTGCCTGACGGTCGCGGACCGCATGGACGTGGCTGTCGCGATCCACACGGACACACTGAACGAGAGCGGCTTCGTCGAGACGACCCGAGCGGCGTTCAAGGGCCGCGCCATCGCCACCTTCCACACCGAGGGCGCAGGCGGCGGCCACGCGCCGGACATCATCCGCCTGGCCGGCGAGAAGAACGTGCTACCGTCGTCGACCAATCCCACGATGCCCTACACGGTGAACACCGTGGACGAGCATCTCGACATGCTGATGGTCTGCCATCACCTCGACAAACGCATCCCCGAGGATGTGGCTTTCGCCGAGAGTCGCATCCGCAAGGAGACGATCGCGGCGGAAGACATCCTGCACGACATGGGCGCCTTCTCGATGATGTCGTCCGACAGCCAGGCGATGGGCCGCGTCGGCGAGGTCGTGATCCGCACCTGGCAGACCGCCGACAAGATGAAGAAGCAGCGCGGGCGCCTCAGGGAGGAGACCGGCGACAACGACAACGTCCGTGCCAAGCGCTACGTCGCCAAGTACACGATCAACCCGGCGATCACCCATGGCATCTCGCGCCATGTCGGCTCGATCGAGGTCGGCAAGCGCGCCGACCTGGTGTTCTGGTCGCCCGCCTTTTTCGGCGTGAAGCCCGAGATGGTGCTGATCGGCGGCTCGATCGCGGTGGCGCCGATGGGCGATCCCAATGCCTCGATCCCGACACCGCAACCGATGCACTACCGGCCGATGTTTGGCGCCTTCGGCAGGAGCCTGGTCGTCAGCCCGGCGCTGTTCGTTAGCCAGGCCAGCCTCGCCAAGGGCATCGCGAAGAAGTGGGGCATCAGCCGGCCGATGCTGGCCGTGAAAGGGACGCGCCGGATCGGCAAGAAGGACATGGTGCACAACGCGCTCTGCCCGGCGATCGAGGTCGATCCCGAAACCTACGAGGTGCGGGCCGACGGCCAGCTCCTGACCTGTGAGCCAGCCCAGGTCCTTCCCATGGCTCAGCGCTACTTCCTGTTCTGATGAAGCGCGCGATCGAAGTCGTGCGCGCGGGAAGCTGGCCCGGCGCGGAGCGGATGGACACTGTCACCCTGCTGTTCGACGACCGCTACCGGCGGCGTCTGCGCATGCTGGGCGATGGCGGTCTCGACTTCCTGCTCGATTTGGTCGATCCGATCGTGCTGCACAGCGGCGACGGGCTCCGCCTGGAAGAGGGTGGCTACGTCGAGGTGAAGGCGGCTGTGGAGGATCTGGTCGAGGTGAGAGGCCGCGACGCCGCATCCTTCGCGCGGCTTGCCTGGCATCTCGGCAATCGCCATCTGCCGGCGCAGATCGAGGGTGACCGCATTCTGATCCGCGAAGATCACGTCATCATCGACATGCTGAAGGGATTGGGCGCAAAGGTGACGAAGGTGAAATCGCCGTTCGATCCCGAAGGCGGCGCGTACGGACAGCACAATCACGATCCCGACCATCGCCATGGCGCGTTGCATGCCGAGCGTCATGCCTGACGTCGCGCCCGATCGTCTCTATCGCCTGTTTGCCTGGTTGTCGCCGGCCTATCCGATCGGCGCTTTCAGCTACAGCCACGGCGTCGAGACGGCCGTCGAAGAGGGCTTCGTCACGGATCGCGTCTCGCTGGTCGCCTGGTTGGAGACGGTGTTGCGTGACGGCACCGGACGGGTCGACGGCGCTCTCTTTGCGGCGGCCTGGCGGGCGGCGACAACGAAGGATTGGCCAGCCTTCGAGGCCCTTGCCGAGCGCGCCGCCGCCTGGCGCGGCACCTCGGAAATGGCTCTGGAATCGCGCCAGCAGGGCGGCTCGTTCCTGTCGATCACCCGCACCGCCTGGCCGCATCCCGACCTTGACGCCGTGCAGGACGAGTTGGCCCTGCCGGTCGCCGTCGCCCTGGCGGCAGCGTGCCATGGCATCGCGCTGGAGTTGGCGCTTGCGGGTTACCTGCATGCCTTCGCGGCCAACCTGATCTCGGCCGCGGTGCGCACCGTGCCGCTGGGGCAGAGCGACGGGCAACGGGCGCTGGCCGCGCTCGAAGCGGCCGTGCGTCGCAGCGTCGACGCGGCGCTGGCGGTCCATGACCTCGACGAGGTTGGAACCGCCACGCCCTTGCTCGATTGGTGCTCGCTGCGCCACGAAACGCAGTACACTCGGTTGTTCCGCTCATGACCCTGCCGCTCGTCCTTTCGCTCGTCATCGCCTTCCTGGCGTTGGCCCATGCCTGGTGGGCCACCGGGCGAATCTGGCCGGCCGCCAGCGCGTCGCTGCTTGCCCGGGCCGTGATCGGCGACGGCCGGATCCGCATGCCGCCGCCCTGGCAGTGCGCTGGCGTTGCGGCGGCCCTCGCTGCTGTCGCTGCCTGGCCGTGGGTGATGTTGCGCTGGCCGGACAGCAATTTCGTCCTGATCGGCTCGATCGTGATCGGCGCGGTCTTCTTCCTGCGTGGGACGGCGGGCTACAGTCCGCGCTGGCGCGGGCGGTTCACGGCCCAGCCGTTCCGCACTCTCGATTTCTATATATATTCACCGCTCTGCCTTGCCTTGGGCGTGGGCTTCATCACGCTGCTGACGCAGGAGATGCACTGATGGTTTCGCGGGGGCCGTTGCGGGTGGGCGTCGGTGGCCCGGTGGGGTCGGGCAAGACCGCGCTGGTCGAGCGCCTGTGCAAGCGGATGCGCGAAGCCTACGACATCGCCGTCGTCACCAACGACATCTACACCAAGGAAGACGCCGAGTTCCTGACCCGCGCCGGTGCGCTCGCGCCGGAGCGCATCGTCGGCGTAGAGACCGGCGGTTGTCCGCATACCGCAATCCGCGAGGATGCCTCGATCAATCTCGCTGCCGTTTCGGACATCGTGCGCAAGTGGCCCAAGCTCGAAATCGTGTTCGTCGAGTCCGGCGGCGACAATCTCGCCGCCACGTTCTCGCCCGAGCTGGCCGACATAACGATCTATGTGATCGACGTCGCGGCCGGCGAGAAGATCCCGCGCAAGGGCGGACCCGGCATCACGCGCTCGGACCTGCTGGTGATCAACAAGATCGACCTGGCGCCGCTGGTTGGCGCAAATCTTGATGTCATGGATCGCGATGCCCGCAAGATGCGCGGCCAGCGGCCCTTCCTGTTTTCCAACTTGAAGGAGAACAAGGGAGTAGCGGATATCGCTTCGTTCATAGTACGGCAGGGCGGCCTGCCGGCGCGTTGAGACGGTTTTTGGAGGAGCACGAATGAAAGCCCGCATCGGAAGCCTCGCCACCCTGAGCCTCGTTCTGGCCGCGCCGGCCTGGGCGCATCCCGGCCACGACGGCGGCGCGGGCTTCCTGCACCCCTTCACCGGGGTCGATCACCTGCTGGCGATGGTCGGCGTCGGCATGTGGGCATGGCTGCTGTCGACACAGCGCCGGTCGGCCGCCTTCATGGTCCCGGCTTCCTTTCTCGCGATGATGGCAATTGGAGCAGCTGCCGGCTTCGCAGGCATAAAACTGCCTCTTGTTGAGGCGGGCATCCTAGCCTCCGTGTTTCTGCTTGGCGGCCTTGTGCTGGCTGCAGTGCGCCTGCCGCTGCCGGCCGCCATGGTCGTCGTCGGCTTGTTCGCGGTTTTCCATGGCTATGCCCATGCCATCGAAGCCCCGGCCATGAGCCCCGGCGGCTACATTCTGGCCTTCCTGAGCGCGACCGCCGCTCTGATCGGCGCGGGCTTCGGACTGGGCTGGTTGGCGCAAAGGCTGGTCGGCGAGGCGGCGATCCGGGGCCTCGGCGGACTGGTCATGGCCGGTGGAGCGCTTGTCCTAGCCGCTCAGTAGGACAATTTACGATTTTCCACAGGAGATTGGCACGATCTTCGCACCATCCGCCTCTGACGGGGAGTTCCGTCGACAATGAGGAGAGCGGGATGAAGTTGGGAACAATGGTGAGGACGGGCCTCGTCGCCGCCGGCCTTATGGCCGGTATCGCGGGCAACGCATTCGCCCAGGCGGGAGATAAGATCAAGGTCGGTATTCTGCACTCGCTGTCGGGCACGATGGCAATCAGCGAGACGACCCTGAAGGACGTCATGCTGATGCTCATCGAGGAGCAGAACAAGAAGGGCGGTCTGCTCGGCAAGAAGCTCGAAGCCGTGGTCGTCGACCCGGCCTCGAACTGGCCGTTGTTCGCCGAGAAAGCGCGCGAACTCCTGCAGAAGGACAAGGTCGCGGCGGTGTTCGGCTGCTGGACCTCGGTCAGCCGCAAGTCGGTGCTGCCGGTTTTCGAGGAGCTGAACGGCATCCTGTTCTATCCCGTGCAATACGAGGGCGAGGAAAGCTCGCGCAACGTGTTCTACACCGGCGCCGCGCCCAATCAGCAGGCGATCCCGGCGGTCGACTACCTGATGCAGAACGAGAAGGTGCAGCGCTGGATTCTGGCCGGCACCGACTACGTCTATCCCCGCACGACCAACAAGATCCTCGAGGCATACCTCAAGCAGAAGGGCGTCAAGCAGGAAGACATCATGATCAACTACACGCCGTTCGGTCACTCCGACTGGCAGTCGATCGTGGCGGAGATCAAGAAGTTCGGCTCGGCCGGCAAGAAGACCGCCGTCGTGTCGACCATCAACGGCGACGCCAACGTGCCGTTCTACAAGGAACTCGGCAACGCCGGCATCAAGGCCAAGGACATCCCGGTCGTCGCCTTCTCGGTCGGTGAAGAGGAACTGGCCGGCATCGACACCAAGCCGCTGGTCGGCCATCTCGCCGCCTGGAACTACTTCCAGTCGGTCAAGAGTCCGGCCAACGACGCCTTCATCAAGACCTGGCAGACCTTCACCAAGAACCCCAAGCGCGTCACCAACGATCCGATGGAAGCCCACGTGATCGGCTTCAACATGTGGGTCGAGGCGGTGAAGAAGGCCGGCACGACCGACTCCGATGCGGTGATCGACGCCATGATCGGCATCACCGTGCCGAACCTGACGGGCGGCTATTCGGCGATGATGCCGAACCACCACATCACTAAGCCGG
>VGCQ01000191.1 GCA_016870055.1 Alphaproteobacteria bacterium
CGTCCGACGTGCTGGTGCCGCGGCCCGACAGCGAGACGCTGATCGAGGCGGCGTTGGCGCTGCTCGCCGAGCGCGGTCGGCCGTGGCGCATCCTCGACCTCGGCCTGGGGACCGGCTGCCTGCTGCTCGCCTTGCTGCGCGAGCTCCCGGCGGCGCAGGGCGTCGGCCTGGAAGCCTCGCCGGCCGCGCTGGCCATCGCCCGACACAACGCGGCGAGCCTGGGTGTCGCCGATCGGGCGCGGCTGGTTCTGGGCGACTGGCGGCAGGCCGGCTGGACGGAGAGCCTCGGCGGCCCGTTCGATCTCGCGGTCGCCAACCCGCCCTACATCGCCAGCGACGCCATCGCCGGCCTGATGCCGGAGGTCGCCCGCTTCGAGCCGGCGCTCGCTCTCGATGGCGGTCCGGACGGGCTCGAAGCCTATCGCGCCATCGCTGCCGCGATGGCCCGGCTGGTGGTCCCGGGTGGCCTCGCGCTGATCGAAGCGGGTATCGGCCAAGCATCTGATATTTCTAGGATTTTCGGCGATGCCGGCGGCCGGCCGCAGGCCCCCTGGAAGGACCTCGCCGGGATCGATCGCGTGGTCTGCCTGAGATATTAAAAGGTTGGCAATCGAGGGGAATGAGACTACGTTCTGCTCAGCCCCTTGGGGGGGCTTGGCTCGGGCCGATAGGTGGCACCGGGCAATCGAACCCTCTGAAAATCGGCCTGACGGCGCCCGGGAAGGGCAGAGGGGAGCCAACAAACAACCCCGTCCGGCATGTAACTGGCCTTAGGTAATGAGACCAAACAATCGGCAGCGGTCGCGCGGCGGCCGCGGTGGTGGTGGTGGTGGCGGCGGTCATCATCATCACAAGCAGCATCACAACAATCCCAACCGCCCGCCCAATCGGAACCAGATTTTCGACAGCAGTGGTCCCGACGTCCGTGTACGCGGCAACGCCCATCAGGTGTTCGACAAGTACCAGGCGCTGGGGCGCGAGGCGGCCGCGTCGGGCGATCGCATTATGGCCGAAGCCTATTGGCAATATGCCGATCACTATTTCCGCGTGATCCAGTCGATGGGCGGCTTCACCCCGCGCAACAACCAGGGTTGGGGCGAGGGCGGCGAAGATGGCCAGGCGCCGCAGCAAGGCCAGCAAGGCGGCCAGCCGCATCAGCCCAACGGCAACGGTCACGCGCCGGGCGAGCGGCCCGGTGGCCGCGACGAGCGCGAGGATGCCGAACCCGGCCTGGGCGGCGTCGCCTTCCTGCAAGGCGGCCGCGGCGGCCCGGCCGGCGCCGATCCCGCCGCCGACGAGCAGCCCGACGTCCCGGACTACGCCCCCGCCGCCAACAACCGCCGCAGCTGAGCCGACGGCGACGCGCCTCAGCCTGAAGAGCGGCGCTGCCGGCCGCTTGTCAGCATGAGGCGGGGGACGCTTCCCTCGTTAGAGGTGGATCAGCGTCGGCGCCACGAAAGCCAGGGTGGTGAAGGTGAGGCCGACGACGCCGAGGCCGGCGGACAGGATGGCCAACCACAGCACTGACGTGAGCGCCGCCGCACCGGCCAGCACGATCGCCAGCTGATAGGCGGCCGAGGCGTATTCGAACATGTGGTAGGCCGCGAGCGAGTTGGCGCGGCTCTGCTCCCTCTCCTTGGCGCGCGCCATCAGCTCACGGCGGCCTTCGCGCGTCTCGGGTTCGGTTTCGTAGCGCTGCGCCGTCTGCCGCCACCGCTCGGCCTGAGCTTTCAAGGCCGGCGGCATGCCCTGCGGGTTGTCCTTGTACGTCGCCTCGGCCTCCTCGGCGGCGGTGCGCATGGTGGTCTGGCGGATCGTCTTGGCCTGGAAGAATTGCCATAGGTTCGAGGCTTCGCCATGGCTGATCAGCGCATTGGTCTGCGAACTCTTGCCGCCCATTTCCGAGATCGCCAACAGGGCTGCCAGGACCGCCACCAGCAGGGCGATTTTCTTGTTCGAGCTGTCGACGTGACCGTGTCCACCGGACATTGGCCCCCCCAATTCTCCGCAGTTTCGCTTGGCTTGGCCCTCGCGGGCGGGCGTTCATAGCCGATTACCGCGGCAGCGAAAAGCCGCAGCGCCGGCAAGGCCTTGTCGGTCCCGGCCCGCCACCCCATATCGGCTCAGGATGCCTCTTCAGAGGGTCCACTCTTTCGCCCGCCGCTGACGGGGGAGCGAATGAAAGGGTAGAGCGATGAACCAAGAGAAATACACCGACCGCATGCGCGGCTTCCTGCAGAGCGCCCAGATGCTGGCGCTGCGCGAAGGCCATCAGCGGCTCGTTCCCGACCATCTTCTGAAAGTCCTGCTCGACGATCCCGAAGGCCTCGCCGCCAACCTGATCGCCGCGGCCGGCGGCGATTCGCGCGCCGTCCATCGCGCCGTCGAAGCCAACCTCGCCAAGCAGCCCAAGGTCGAGGGCCAGGGCGCCGGCCAGATCTACATGGCGCCCGAGACGGCGCGCCTGTTCGACCAGGCCGAGGCGATCGCCGACAAGGCAGGCGATTCCTTCGTCACCGTCGAGCGCATGCTGATGGCCATCGCCCTCGCCAAGGGCACCGATGCCGCCGATGCGCTGGCCAAGGGCAACTTGAAGCCGCAGGCGCTCGAGAAGGCGATCGCCGAGCTGCGCAAGGGCCGCACTGCCGACTCCGCGTCGGCCGAGGGCAGCTACGAGGCGCTGAAGAAATACGCCCGCGACCTCACCCAGGTGGCGCGCGACGGCAAGCTCGATCCGGTGATCGGCCGCGACGAGGAGATCCGCCGCACCATCCAGGTCTTGAGCCGGCGCACCAAGAACAACCCGGTGCTGATCGGCGAGCCTGGCGTCGGCAAGACCGCGATCGCCGAGGGTCTGGCGCTGCGCATCGTCAACGACGACGTGCCCGAATCGCTCAAGAACAAGCAGCTGATGGCGCTCGACCTCGGCGCCATGGTGGCCGGCGCCAAGTATCGCGGCGAGTTCGAGGAGCGGCTGAAGGCCGTCTTGTCGGAGATCGCCGCGGCCGAGGGCGACATCGTGGTTTTCATCGACGAGCTGCACACCCTGATCGGCGCCGGCAAGGCCGACGGCGCGATGGACGCCTCGAACATGCTGAAGCCCGCGCTGGCGCGCGGCGAGCTGCATTGCGTCGGCGCCACGACGCTCGACGAGTACCGCAAGCACATCGAGAAGGACGCCGCCCTCGCGCGGCGCTTCCAGCCGGTGTTCATCGCCGAGCCGACGGTCGAGGACACGATCTCGATCCTGCGCGGCTTGAAGGAGAAATACGAGCTGCACCACGGCGTGCGCATCGCCGATGCCGCCATCGTGGCGTCGGCGACGCTCTCCAACCGCTACATCACCGACCGCTTCCTGCCCGACAAGGCGATCGACCTGATGGACGAGGCGGCGAGCCGCATCCGCATGCAGGTCGACAGCAAGCCCGAGGAGCTCGACGAGCTCGACCGGCGCATCATCCAGCTCAAGATCGAGCGCGAGGCGCTGAAGAAGGAGAGCGACCAGGCCTCGCGCGACCGCCTCGAGAGGCTCGAGAAGGAGCTGTCGGAGCTCGAGCAGAAATCGGCGGCGCTGACCGCGCAGTGGAAGTCGGCCAAGGACAAGCTCGCCGATTCGCAGAAGCTCAAGGAGCAGATCGACAAGGCGCGGTCGGAGCTCGAGATCGCCCAGCGCAAGGGCGAGCTGGGGCGGGCCGGCGAGCTCGCCTACGGCGTCATTCCCGACCTCGAGAAGAAGCTCAAGGAGGCCGAGGGCCACGCCGTGCAGGGCGGCAAGGGGGTGAAGGAAGAGGTCACGCCCGAGGACATCGCCGCCGTGGTGTCGCGCTGGACCGGCGTGCCGGTCGACAAGATGCTGGAGGGCGAGCGCGCCAAGCTGCTGCGCATGGAGGACCAGATCAAGAAGCGCGTGGTCGGCCAGGACGAGGCGGTGCGCGCGGTGTCCGACGCCGTGCGCCGCGCCCGCGCCGGCCTGCAGGATCCCAACCGGCCGATCGGCTCGTTCCTGTTCCTCGGGCCGACCGGCGTCGGCAAGACCGAGCTCACCAAGGCGATCGCCGAGTTCCTGTTCGACGACGACCAGGCGATGGTGCGCATCGACATGAGCGAGTTCATGGAGAAGCATGCCGTGAGCCGCCTGATCGGCGCCCCGCCGGGCTATGTCGGCTACGACGAGGGCGGCGTGCTGACCGAGGCGGTGCGGCGCCGGCCCTACCAGGTGATCCTGTTCGACGAGGTCGAGAAGGCCCATCCCGACGTCTTCAACGTGCTCCTGCAGGTGCTCGACGACGGCCGGCTGACCGACGGCCAGGGCCGCACCGTCGACTTCAAGAACACGCTGATCGTGCTCACCTCGAATTTGGGCAGCGCCCATCTCGCCGCGCTGCGCGACGGCGAATCGGCCGAGACGGTGCGCGAGCCTGTGATGGAGGAGGTGCGCCGCGCCTTCCGGCCGGAGTTCCTGAACCGGCTGGACGAGATCCTGCTGTTCAATCGGCTGAGCCGCGCCCACATGACCGACATCGTCGAGATCCAGCTCGGCCGCCTGCGCAAACTGCTCGCCGACCGCAAGATCGCGCTGGAGTTCGACGGCAAGGCCATGCAGTGGCTGGCCAACCGCGGCTACGACCCGGTCTACGGCGCGCGGCCGCTGAAGCGGGTCATCCAGCGCAGCCTGCAGAACCCGCTGGCGACGCAGATCCTCGACGGCCGCATCAAGGACGGCGAGACCGTCAAGGTCGGCGTCGAGGGCGGCGAGCTGCTGGTCGGCGGCCAGCGCGTGCTGAGCGAAGCCGCCGACGACTGATCGGAGCGCGCGCGCCTCTGATCATGCTCCTCTCCCTGCCCGTCAGGGGGAGAGGCTGGATGCGGGGGCCGTTTCATTGCCGGGAGCGCGATCCATCCGACAGGGTATCCAGCGCTGCGGTATCGTGCTGGTGTCGGCGGCCAGGCGTCAGGCAGCGCGCTTGACGTGGCGTTGCGATCTCGGGCGGCGTACCGGCGGACGGGCGGAAAGCTCGACTCCCAGGACATTCATGACCGCGAGGATCGTCTTGAGCCTCGGGTTGCCGGCCGCGCTGAACGAACGATAGAGCTGCGCGCGCGACAAACCGGCACGGCTCGCGATGTCGGCCATGCCGCGGGCCCGCGCTGCAACACCCAGGGCATGGGCGATGTAGCCGGCATCCTCGGTCTTGAAGGCCTCGCTGAGGAAGATCGCGATCGCTTCCGCCGATGTGAGGTCCTCGGCGGGATCGTACACTCTGAAGTTCTTGGCCATCATTCCCTCCAATCCGCAAGAAGCGCCTTGGCCGTTCGGATGTCTCTCGACTGACTGTCTTTGTCGCCGCCGCAGAGCGGGAGAATCACGGAGTTCTGCCGCCTGGCGAAGTAAACGCGATAGCCGGGACCGTAGTGAATGCGCAATTCGCTGACGCCGCCGCCGACGCCTCTCACGTCGCCGACATGGCCGTAGGCCAGTCGGTCCAGCCGGGAGGCGATCGACGCGCGAGCACGGTCGTCGCGCAGGCGCAGCCGCCAGCGCTGAAACTCGGCAGTTTGCCTGAGTTCGAGCACTTGTCGTTTATAGACGACGAAGTGCGCTTACTCAAGTTCGACGTGCGCTCTGCGGAGACTCGCCTCGCTCGTCGACGGGCGCTCGGGAGAGAACGAGCGACGCCGTCGCCTCTCTGTTCACTGCCTCCGTTCGTGTAGGCTGCCCTCATCCAGCCTTCGGGGAGAGACGGACCATGAAGATCGGCGTCACCATGTTCGCCACCGACTACGCCATCCAGCCGCACGAGCTTGCCGTCGAGGCCGAGGCGCGCGGCTACGAATCGCTGTGGTTCCCCGAGCACAGCCACATCCCGACCAGCCGCAAATCGCCCTGGCCGGGTGGCCCCGAGCTGCCGAAGTGGTACTACGACACCTACGATCCGTTCCTCGCGCTGTCGGCCGCCGCGGTGGTGACCCGGACGATCAAGCTCGGCACCGGCGTCTGCTTGGTCGTGCAGCGCGATCCCATCTACACCGCCAAGGAGGTGGCGACCCTCGACCGGCTGAGCGGCGGCCGCTTCCTGTTCGGCATCGGCGGCGGCTGGAACGCCGAGGAGATGGCCGACCACGGCACCGCCTTCGCCGGCCGCTTCAAGCTGATGCGCGAGCGCATCGCGGCGATGAAGACGATCTGGGCCGACGCCAGGCCGAGCTTCGCCGGCGAACTGGTCCGCTTCGACGAGATGATGCAGTGGCCCAAGCCGGTGCAGAAGCCGCATCCGCCGATCGTGGTCGGCGGCGGCTTCCCGCAGGGGGCGCGCCGCGCCGTCGCCTATGCCGACGGCTGGATGCCGATCGGCGGCCGCGGCGGCGACACGCTCGCCATGCTGCCGCCGTTCCGCGCGATGCTGAAGGCGGCAGGCCGCGCCGAGGCCGACGTGCCGGTCACCCTGTTCGGCGTCGGCCTCGACGGCGAGGCGCTGAAGCGCGCCCGCGACGCCGGCGTCGACCGCGCCGTGCTCGGCATGCCGGCCGACGGCCGCGACAAGGTGCTGCCGCTGCTCGACAAGGGCGCGACGGCGATGCGGAGCCTGTGATCCTGAGCGCTTCCCCTCATCGCCGGGAGCGCGCCGCGCCAGTGGCGCTCATGCGCCTCTCCCCCAGAGGGGAGGCCGAGCGAGGGGGCCCTCGAGATCGCCTCTCCTCGCCGCGAGCGCGCGGTCCGGAAGATGAAGATGCGAAGCGGGGCTCTTTGCCTGCCGGCCGCGTGCGGTTTGACGATCCTGCCGTCGTGTGTACAATACACATCGCATGAAGAGCGCGGACCTGATCCGCGAGCTCGTCCGGGCCGGCTGGACGGTGGATCGGATTCGCGGCTCGCACCATGTCTTCAGGCATCCGGCACGGCCCGGCATCGTCGTCGTTCCTCATCCGAAGAAGGATCTCGGCAAGGGGTTGGTCGCCAAGATTCGCAAGCAGGCAGGCATCTGATGCGCTATCCGATTCTGATCGAGCACGGGACGGGCACCACCGCCTTCGGTGTCGTCGTTCCCGACCTTCCTGGCTGCTTCTCGGCCGGCGACACGCTGGACGCGGCGATCGAGGCGGCCCATGAGGCGGCAGCAGCCTGGATCGACAGCGCGCTCGACCGCGGCATCGCCGTGCCGGAGCCCTCGACGCTCGACGCCGTCCGCCAGCGGCGCGGCTACAAGGGCTGGGCGGTCGGGTTCATCGACCTGGAGGACTCGATTTTCGACGACGCCGTCGAGCGGGTGAATATCACCCTGCCGCGCCGCGTCCTGAAGCGCCTGGACGACATGGCACGCAAGGCGGGGCAGACGCGCAGCGGCTTGATCGCGCGACTGACCGTGACGCCGCCCTCGCGCAACGGCGGGCGGCCGAGCGGGCGCCAGGCGCGATAGAGGCGAGCCGGTCGGCCGCCTCGGCCCTCATCGCTGGGACCGCGCGACTCCGTCGCGCTCATCTTCATGTTCCGCTCCTCCTTTTGGGGCTAGGCGAAGGGGGCCTCAGCGATCGCCCCCTCAGCCTCGCGCCGCCCGCCGTCGTTCCAGCCGCCGCTCCTCCCAGGCATCGAGCGCGGCGTAGACGCCGATCGCCGCCCTGACCAGCGGCCGCGCCACCGGATGGAACCACAGGCGCCTGGGCGGCGTCGGCGGCAGCACGAGCTCGCCCGCCGGCACGCCCGCCGCATGGCGCGCCAGCTCGCGGCCCCACAGCGTCGCCAGTACCACGCCGCGGCCGTTGCAGCCCAGCATCGCCATCAGCCCCGGCGCCAGCGCATGGACGTGCCACGAATGGTCGGGGTTCATGGCGATGAAGCCGCTCCACCAATGCTCGGCCTCGATCTCGCCGAGCTGCGGGAACAGCCGCTGCACGCGCGCCCGCGCCGCCTGCCAGTCGGGCGTGCCTTGCGGGCCGAACGGCGCGCCGATCCCCGCCCCCTGGGCGCTGAACTGCAGGCGGCCGTCGTCGTGCCGGCGGATGCCCGACAGCAGGCGGCGCGAATCGATCATCGGCTGGCCGCCCGGCAGGATGGTCTTGGCGACGTTGTCGCGCAGCGGCTTGGTCGCGAACTGCCAGGCGCGCACCGGCACGATGGTCGGCCGGAGCCCCGGCCACAGATCGTCGGTGTAGGCGTTGGTGCAGAGCAGCACCCAGTCGGCCTCGATCCGGCCCTGTGGCGTCGACAGCAGCCAGCTCGCCGCGCGGCGTTCCAGCCCGGTCGCCCGCGTGCCCTCGTACAAGACCGCCCCCGCCTTGATCGCGGCGCGGGCGAGGCCGCGCACATAGGCCAGCGGATTGATCTTGCCGCCGCGCCAGTCGACCCAGCCGCCGAGATAGTGCTCGCTGCCGATCATCGCGGCGGCGCGTTGCCGGTCGAGCCGCTCGACCTTGCGGCCGCGCGCCTGCCAGTAGGCGACGCGGCGGTCGATGGCGCGCAACGCCGCCTCGGTGTGCGCCGCCATGATGATGCCCGGCACCGCGTAGCCGCACTCGATGCCATGGCGCGCCACCAGCGCGCCGACCGTGGCCGGCCCCTGCTCGGCGGCGTCGATCAGCCGCTGCCCGGCCGCCGCGCCGTAGCGCGCCACAACCTCGTCGGGATCGTGCTTGGTCGCCGTCGGCAGATGTCCGGCGTTGCGGCCCGAGGCGCCCCAGCCGATCTGGTTGGCCTCGACCAGGACGACGCGGGCGCCCGCTTCGGCGGCATGCAGCGCCGCCGAGCAGCCGGCGATGCCGCCGCCCACGACCGCGATATCGGCGCGATGGCTGCCCTCGAGCGCCGGCAGGCCGAGCGGCGCGCCGGCGCTTGCGCTGTAGGTGGTGCGCGGCGGCTCGGCCGGGTCGTGCAGCGGCTGGTGCATGGGTGCGGATGGTGCAACGGTTCGAGTGGCGATGCACGGCACGAAAGCGGGCCGGCTGGGAAGGCCTGCCGGAGCGGGCCAGAGGAAGGCTCATAGGCGCTATTTTATGACGAAGCATGGGAATGCCCTTCGTTTGCGCTTGCGTCGAGGTGGCTCGAACAGCAAACGGGTAAGACGGCAAGCATTTGCGATGATGCCCTCGGGCAGGAAGAGGCCAGT
>VGCQ01000192.1 GCA_016870055.1 Alphaproteobacteria bacterium
AGGCACTCTGGGGGAGGGTGATACTCTTACGCAGCCTGAACTGGCAGGCACGTTGGCAGCGATCCGCCAGCGCGGCGGCAGCGAATTCTTCCAAGGGGCGCTGGCCCGCACACTGTCGGATCAGATCTCGCAAATCGGCGGCAGTCTGCCGCTCGACGCGTTGCGTTCGGCCGTTCCGCAGGCGAGCGCGCCGACCACCGAATCCTATGGCCGCCGCCGCGTCTATGTCGCGCCGCCGCCGGCCGCCGGCGCCCTGGCGCTGGCCGGTTGGAAGGGCCAGGCGCCGGGTGGTGCGGCGCCAACCGACACGGGTGGCTTCGCTGGTCTTGTCGCAGTCGACGGCAAGGCCGGCGCGGCAGCGTGCAGCCTGTCGATGGGCCAACTGTTCGGCGCGCGCACCGTCGTTCCGGCGGTTGGCGTCCTGCTCGGTGCGCCGACGCCGGATGCCGGCTCGGTCAGCCCGCTGATCGTGGCCAATCCCAACAACGGCGAATTCACCTTTGTCGGTGCGGGCGGCGGATCGGCGACCGCCGCGCAGGCGACCGGCGCGGTCGCCTACGGCACTGTCGAGCGGGATCAGAGTCTGGCGAACGTTCTGGCGTCGCGCGGCGGCCAAGGCGGCTGGGTCAACGCCATCGTCTGCCCCTCCGGCTTGCGCAGCAGCGCCGCGACCTGCCGGACCGCCAACGATCCCACGAGCGGCGGGTTGGCGCTGGTTGCGACCTCCCGCTAGGACGGCATCGATGTCTGGCAAGCTCTCGCGCCGCGGCGGTGCGGTCGACCCCTTCATCGTCATGGACGTGATGGCTGCCGCTGCGGCCAAGGAGGCCGCCGGCGACACCGTCATTCATCTCGAGGTCGGTCAGCCCAGTACGCCCGCCGCCAAGGGCGCCCTTGCCGCGGCCCATGTCGCCCTCGACAGCGACCGGATCGGCTATGTCGCCGCCTTGGGTATTCCGGCGCTGCGCGAGCGCATCGCCCGTCACTATCGCGAAGCCTACGGGGCGCTCGTGTCGCCCGACCGGGTGATCGTCACGACCGGCTCGTCGGGCGGGTTTCCCTTGGCCTTCCTGGCGAGCTTCGATGCCGGCGATCGCATCGCGCTTGCCGCACCAGGCTACCCGGCCTATCGCAACATCCTGACGGCGCTCAACCTCGAAGCCGTCGACCTGCCGACATCGGCTGCCGATCGCTTCCAGCCGACCGTCGAAGCGTTGAAGAAGGCCGGCCGCATCGATGGCCTGATCGTCGCGAGCCCCTCCAATCCGACCGGCACGATGGTCGGCCATGCCGAGATGAAGGCGCTTGCCGAATGGTGTGGCCGAAATGGCGTCCGGCTGATCTCGGACGAAATCTACCACGGCATCGTCTATGACGGCGACACGGTGTCGGCGGTCGAGGTTTCGGATACGGCGATCGTCGTCAACAGTTTCTCGAAGTACTTCTCGATGACGGGTTGGCGGGTCGGCTGGCTGGTCGTGCCCGACGAGTTGGTGCGGCCGATCGAGCGGCTGACCCAGAATTTCTTCATCTCGGTGCCGACGCTCAGTCAGCATGCGGCGCTGGCGGCCTTCGAGTGCCGCGACGAACTCGATGGCCATGTGCGGCGCTATCGCGCCAATCGCGACCTCCTTCTGGCCGGGCTGCCGGAGGCCGGCTTCGACCGCTTTGCGCCGGCCGAGGGTGCGTTCTACCTCTACTGCGACGTCGCCCACCTGACCAACGACAGCCGCGACTTCTGCCGGCGCATGCTGGCCGAGGCGGGCGTCGCCACGACACCCGGCGTCGATTTCGACCGGGCCCGCGGCGCCGGCACCCTGCGCATTTCCTTTGCCGGCTCCACTGCCGAGATGGAAGAGGCGGTGCGGCGGCTCAAGGCTTGGCGGCGGCGGTGAGCCGGCTGGCAATCGTCCTCGTCCTGCTCGCGGGCGCCGCGGCTGCGCAAAGTGGGCCGGGGTTGGATTGCGCCAAAGCCGCCGCGGCGATCGAGCGGGCGGTCTGCAGCAAGCCCGAACTGTTGGCCGCCGATCGTCGAATGGCCGTGGCCTATGCAGCGCTGCTCGGCAAGCTCGCGGGAGCAGCCAGGGATCATCTCGCGGCCGATCAGGCGCGCTGGCTTGTCAACCGCGACAAAGCGTGCGTCGGCGAGCCGGCCGAAGTCGAAGACTGCCTGGACGGGCGCTATCGCGACCGCAGTGCGCGCCTGGAGTGGTTGGGCGACGGCCCTTACCCCTTCATCAGCGACCAGGCGATCGTCAGGGCAGGCAAAGTCCGTGGCATCCCCTACGTCATCGATGCGAACTATCCGCAATTCGATGCCACGACACCGGACTTTGCCGCGGTCAACCGACAGCTCGCGTCGACGACCAGTGAGGCCGCCGACCGCGTCCTCCCGGGTCCCGACGCCGACAATGCCGGCGGCAACTACAGCGGGCCGGCCTGGACCTACGAGCAGGCCTACACCCTGCACCGGCCTGGCCCCAACGCCATCAGCGTCTATATCCGGTTCGACAGCTACGAAGGCGGCGCGCACGGCACGGTCGGCGTATCGGGTTTCCTGGTCGATCTGCGTACCGGCCGAGCGATTGGTCCCGAGGCCGTGTTCGCTCCGACCGCGCCATGGTTGCTCGAGCTGACACGCATCGTCAGCGCCGATATCACCGCACCCAATCTTTCCGAGTTGTTGAAGGAGGCGCGGCGCTACGTATTTCTCGAGGATCGGCTGGAACTTTCCTTCAACCCGTACGAAGGCGGGCCGTACACCGTGGAGATTCCCTACGACCGGCTGAGACCGCTCCTTCGAACCGACGGTCCCGTGCCGCGCTGAACTTGCCCGAGGTGCCATGACTCGATCGATCCATGCCCCCGACGGGCTTTTCGACAGCCGCCCGTATGGTTTCGCGCAGGTTGCGACCGTTCACACGCCGGCCGGTCGGTTCATCCACGTGTCCGGGCAAGTTGCATGGAATGCCGAACACGAGACAGTCGGCGTCGGTGACATCGGTCGCCAACTCGAAAAGAGCCTGGAGAATCTCGATTTGGCCCTTCGGTCGGTCGGAGCAACGCTGGACCAGGTCGGCGGGCTCAGGATCTATGTCAGGCAAAGCCACATGCGTGAGGGTCGGGCGATCAGCGGCGCCTTGAAGGCGGTGTTCGGCGACAATCCGCCGTGTTCGACCTGGATCGGCGTAGCAAACCTCGCGAGCGAGGACTTTCTCGTCGAGGTCGAGCCGTCACCGGTCTTCCTGCCAACCTAGTGCAACTTGCGTCGGTCGGGCGGCGTCGATGTAGGTGTCGTTGGCTGCTGCTGGGTGGCGGTCTCGACCGATGGCACCGGGCCGGCGTGATGGCCGATCATGCGCCAGCCTTCACTGCGGCGGGCGAAGGTGTTGGTCGCCATGAGCTGACCCTCCGGCAGGATTTCGCGACAAACCACGATGGCCAGGCCGGGACGGCCGACCACCCATTCGTCGGAGCATCGCACGTTGGGCGATTGGGGATGGCCCAGGATGGCGCGCCAGCTCGCCATGATGTCGGTGCGGCCGAGCAGCGGCGCCTGGCCGGGATGCAGGCAGATCACCGCACCGCTCGGCGCCCAGAGGCGATCCATCGCCGCGAGGTCGCGGTCGGCGAAGGCGCGGTAGAAGGCGCGATTGGCGGCGAGCACGGCGTCGCGTTCGTCATCGTCGAATTCCGCCAGGAGCGGCGGCAGGCGGGGTGGCCTTCGGGGCATTCGTCTCTCGAAACTCGCCGGTTGCGTGGCCTAGGATTAGCCGACAGAGAAGGTCCATCCAACCGCCGAGAACGACGATGTCCATTCCCAAGCTCGAGTTTCCGCCGTTCCATCTGCCCGCCGAAGCCGAGGCATTGCGCGGCGAGGTCCGGACCTTCCTCAAGGAAGTGTTGCCCACGGTCAGATCGGAGGACCGCTTCGCGAGCTGGAACACCTTTTCACCCGACTTCAGCAAGGCGCTGGGAAAAAAGGGCTGGATCGGAATCACCTGGCCCAAGCAGTATGGCGGCAGCGAGCGCAGTTTCCTCGATCGCTACGTCATCACCGAGGAGCTTCTAGGCAACAGCGCGCCAGCCGGCGCCCATTGGGTCGCCGATCGCCAATCCGGTCCGCTGCTGCTGCGTTTCGGCAACGAAGAGCAACGAGCGGCCATCCTGCCGCGCATCACGGCGGGTGAATGCTACTTCTCGATCGGCATGAGCGAGCCGGACTCGGGGTCAGATCTCGCTTCGGTGCGGACGCGCGCCGAGCCGGTGCCGGGCGGCTTCCGGGTCAACGGCACCAAGGTCTGGACATCCGGCGCGCATCGCAACCACTACTGCATCGCTCTGGTCCGCACTTCTGGCCAGCACGGCGACCGTCACAAGGGGTTGAGTCAGCTCCTGGTCGACTTGAAGACGCCGGGCGTCACCATCCGTCCGATCATCAACCTGGCTGGCCGGCACGATTGGAACGAGGTCACCTTCAACGACGCCTTCATCCCGGAAAGCTGCCTGATCGGCAACGAGGGCGATGGCTGGCTGCAGGTGACCAGCGAACTCGCCTTCGAACGCAGCGGTCCGGAACGCTTCATGCAGAATTTCTACATCCTGCGCGAGTTGGTGCGCGTGCTCGGCCGTCAGCCGGCCAAGCGTGCGTCGTCGGTTCTGGGCCGACTGGTCGCCCGCCTGTGGAGCCTGCGCCAGATGTCGGTGGCCGTCGCCGGCATGATGCAGGGCGGCAAGTCGCCGGCCATCGAGGCCGCTTTGGTCAAGGATCTCGGCACGATCTACCAGCAAGATCTACCCGAGATCGCTCGGGCCATCGTCGAGTCGGACGCCACCACCGACGACGATCTCGCGGACTTCCTCGACGTCGCGCAATACGCGACCATGATGGCGCCCAGCTACACGATCCAGGGTGGAACGACTCAGGTCCTTCGCGGCATCGTCGCGCGCGGGCTGGGACTGCGGTGAAGGAGGCAACGATGGATCGTGAGAGCCGCGATATGCTGCTGGAAACTGCCGACCGCTTCTTCACCGAGCGCTGTGGTCGCGCCGTGGTCAACGACGTCGAGAAGGGCGTGTGGCCCGCCGACCTATGGCGGGAGATCGAAGAGATGGGCCTGCCGCTGGTGGCCGTGCCCGAGGACAAGGGAGGCGCCGGCGGCACGCTTGCCGACATGCTGGCGTTGCTGCGCCTCGCCGGCTCGCACGCCGTTCCGGTGCCGCTCGCCGAGACGGCGCTGGCCAACCTTTTGACAGCGGCGGCAGGCGGTGCACCCAAGCCGGGCCCGGCGACGCTGGCGCTGGGCAATCTGGCGCTGAACGGCGGCCGCGTCAGCGGCAAGGTCGAGCGCGTGCCCTTCGCGGCCGTGTCCGAGCGCTTTGTCGGCGTCATCGGTGGCGCCCTCGTGGTGGTCGCCGCTGGAAACGCCAAGATCGATGCCAAACCCAACCATGCCGGAGAGCCTTACGGCACGGTAGCCTTCGACAATGCCGTGACCGAGTTCAACGGCGCCTCGCCGGTGAGCGCCGATCGGGCGTTCGAGCTTGCCGCGGTCATGCGCGCCATGCAGATGGCGGGCGCCGCCGACAAGGTGTTGGCGACTGCCGTCGAATATTGCAAGCAAAGGGTCCAGTTCGGCCGGCCGATTTCGACGTTCCAAGCCATCCAGCACATGCTGGCGGAACTCGCGAGCTGTGTTGCAGCCACCATTGCAGCGGCCGAGGCCGCGGCACGCGATGCCGACGAAGGCGGGCTGGTCGATGGCGGACGCTTTTCGATCGCCGCGGCCAAGAGCCAAGCGTCGGAATTTGCGCAACGCATCGCCGCCATCTCGCATCAGTCGATGGGCGCCATGGGTTTCACCCATGAGCACATCCTGCATCACTACACGCGCCGGCTTTGGGTGTGGCGGCGCGACTTCGGCAGCGAGACGTTCTGGGGCGACAAGATCGGTGCGGCCTACGCCAAGGCCGGGCCCGATGCGCTGTGGGCTTCGCTCAGCGCCAGCAGGTATGCGGCCTGACGCGGAGCGATCACAGTTGTCGTGGCGCCACCGCCGGCCAACGGCGACGGGCCTCTAGCCGGCGCGGCGGCGGGATCGCCATGAACGACATCGCGCATCATGCCGGCGCCTCGCCGATGACGGTGTCACGCGCGTGAATGATCCGCCGAACGTGTCGGAGAAGATGCAGCGCCGGGTAGAGGCGGCTGTCCGGAAGGTCGGCTGATCGCCCGACCCCATCGCCGGCAGCCCGTCTCCAAGCGTAGCAATGTCGTCGGCCCGATCGTGCTGTCCATCGGCAATTCGCCGTACAGGACGATGATCCAGGCGGTGTCGGACGTGCTGCGCGCCAGCGGTTCAGGATCGATTTCGGCCTCGAGATCGTTCAACGCGACAGCGCCCGAGACGGGCGAACGGATGCCGGCTCGATGCCAGGGAGTTTCATCTTGGCGCGGTGGAGCGGGCTCCCGGCGAACCGGATCTGCCGCACCTCCACTGACCGACCAGATCGATCGCCGTCATGTCATGCTGCCTTCAGACCGGCGAATCCGGCGAGCCTGCGGGTGATGATGGCTTCGGCCTCGCGCACCGTGCGTTCGACCAGCTCGCGGGCCGTCGGGATGTCGCGGATCAGGCCGGCGACCATGCCGCACGACCAGGCGCCGGCATCCATCTCGCCGTCTTTCATGATGCGTGGATAGACGCCCGCGACCTCGGGCAGGATATCCTCGAACTTGATCTTGGCGCCCAGCGCCTTCTCCTTCTCGATCAGGCGGTCGACCGCAGCGTTCTTCAGCACGCGCTCGGTGTTGCGCAGGGCGCGCATGACCAATCGCGTGTCGAGCTCGCTGGCGGCCAGCAGCGCCTGCTTGACGTTGTCGTGCACCGGCGCCTCCTTGGTGGCGATGAAGCGGGTGCCCATGTTGATGCCGTCGGCGCCCAGCGCCAAGGCCGCCGCCAGCGAGCGGCCGTCGGCCATGCCGCCGGAAGCGACGAAGGGGATCTTCAATTCCTCTGCAGCGCGCGGCAGGAGGATGAAGTTCGGCACGTCGTCCTCGCCGGGATGGCCGCCGCATTCGAAGCCGTCGACGCTGACGGCGTCGCAGCCGATCGACTCCGCCTTCAGCGAGTGGCGCACCGACGTGCATTTGTGGATGACCTTGATGCCCGCCTCCTTGAGTCCCGGCAGCCATTTCTGCGGATTGTTGCCCGCGGTCTCGACGATCTTCACGCCACCCTCGACGATGGCGCGTATGTAGCCCGGATAGTCGGGCGGCGTGACCGACGGCAGGAAGGTGAGGTTGACGCCGAACGGCTTGGCGGTCATGTCGCGGCAGCGCCGGATTTCGTTGGCCAGCGCCTCTGGCGTCCGCTGCGTGAGGCCGGTGATGATGCCGAGGCCTCCGGCCTCCGATACGGCCGCCGCTAGCTCGGCAAAACCGACGAAATGCATGCCACCCTGGATGATGGGGTGCTCGACGCCGAGCAGGTCGGTAATTCTGGTCTTCAAGGGCTCATTCTCCGCGATTCGTTGTGCTAGTGTCCGCCGCGCGCGAGCGAGGGTCAATCGTGGGCCGTCAGCAGCGCGCGGAGGTGAAGACGATGAGCGTACGCGCAGGGCGGGAGTTTCTGGCGATCCCCGGGCCGACGACCGTGCCCGACGAGGTGCTGCGGGCCATGCATCGGCCGGCGGTCGACATCTACTCCGGGCCGTTGCTGGCGTTGACCGATGGCCTGCTGCGCGACGTGGCGCGCGTGTTCGATACCAAGGGCCGCACTTACATCTACATTTCCAACGGCCACGGCGCCTGGGAGGCGTCGCTCACCAACGTGCTGTCCAAGGGCGACCGGATACTGGTCCTGGAGAGCGGCCGTTTCGCTGTCGGCTGGGGCGACGGCGCGCGTCGCATGGGCGTCGAGGTCGAAATCCTGAACGGCGACATGCGTCGCGCGGTGCGGCCGGCCGAAGTCGAGGCGCGGCTGAAGGCCGACCGCAAGAGCAACGCCGGCGGCACGTTCAAGGCCGTGCTGGTGGCACAGGTCGACACCGCGTCGGGCGTGGTCAACGACATCGAAGCGATCGGCCAGGCGATCCGCGCGGCCGGGCACGATGCGCTGCTGATGGTCGACGCGGTCGCCTCGCTGGGGTGCATGCCTTTCCACATGGATGCGTGGGGTGTCGATGTCGCGATGTCGGGCTCCCAAAAAGGCCTGATGGCGCCGCCTGGACTGGGCTTCGTCGCCGCCAACGACCGCGCCCGCCAAGCTCACAAGAACGCGGGACTGCGGACGCCCTATTGGGATTGGACGGAGCGCGAAGGCGATCAGCACTACCAGAAGTACGCCGGTACGCCGCCCGAGCACTTGCTGTTCGGGTTGCGGCAGGCCCTGGACCTGCTCTTTGAAGAGGGCTTGGAGAACGTCTTCCAGCGCCACCGGCTGCTCGCCGAGGCGGTGCGCCGCGCGGTCGGCATGTGGGCCGAGGGCCAGGCCATCGGCTTCAACATCATCGAGCCCAGCGAGCGGTGCGATACCGTCACGACCGTGCTGATGAACGGCGGCGATCCCGAGGCGTTCCGCGCCTACTGCAATCGCAAGTGCGGCGTGATCCTCGGGCACGGCATCGGCGAGCTTTCAGGCAAGGCCTTCCGCGTCGCCCACATGGGTCATGTCAACGCGCCGATGATCCTCGGCACGTTGGGCGTGATCGAGATGGCACTGGCGGCATTGGAGATCCCCCACGGCAAGGGCGGAGCGCAGGCTGCGATCGACTGGCTGGGCCAGCAAGTGAAGGCGTAGCGACCTGGCGGCGCGATCGCGCCGCCTCATTCCGGCAGCAGATCGAGCACCGCCCGGTCGGCGCCCATCACGAACAGGCCGCGGCCGACCTGCACCATGCGGCAGTGAAGGTCCGGAAAGTCGCGTTGCCACTGCCGGGCGATCGCCGTCTCGCCGCTTCGTGCGGCGTCGTCCAGCACCAGCACGCCGGTCTCCGAGAGATGTCGGCGCAACAGGTAGAGCGCCGGCAGGCGCGCCAGGCTGTCGCCCTGCCAGGCCGGCGGG
>VGCQ01000193.1 GCA_016870055.1 Alphaproteobacteria bacterium
AGGTCAAGGCGCCGAGCAAGAACCAACTGAAAGCCCCGGCGAAACCCGCGTCCAACGAGGACATTCAACCGTTCGCCATCAGCACCGATGGCGCCATTTTGGACCAGCTCGCCGCCCTCAAGATCGACCCCGCCGACGCCCAGGCAGCCGCCGATGCCGTCGCAAAGGCCATAAGCCAGCTCGAGAGCCAAACTGCCAACTCCGGTCGGGCCGTTCTGCAGTCCCAGGGCCCAAACCAGCCTAAGCGTCTCGTCGCTCTGCAACTTTATTCCGCCAAGTCGCTGGCCGTCGAACTGCATCGCGGAGCCGACGGCAGCTATGGCTTCAAGCTCGCCCCCAATGCCACGGAGAGCGACGACGAGCGCGTTTCGAGCCTGCCCAGCACCGGGACGGCAGCCGGCCCCGGCGCGCGGTCGATCGTCTCGGGCTCGGTCGGCCTGGTCAAAGTCAGCGGTGCCGGCCTGGTGACCGATTTGGCCTCGACCGGCGCCAGCAATGCCACCCTCAAGGAACTTCAGCAGGCGCTTGCCGGTTTCGCGCCCGGTGCTGCCAAGCTCGACGTCTGGCGTGGCCGCACTGTCGATGGCCTGCCGCGCATTCTGGTCGCAAGCCTGGGCGACGGGGCAAACCGCCAGTCGTTCTGGTGGTTCGCGCCACCCAACCAGCCCGAGGGCTGGTTCGACGAGAATGGCCGCCGACTGGGCAGCACGGTGCTCAACACGCCACAACCCGAAGCGCGCATCTCCTCGCCGTTCGGCATTCGACGTTACTACGGCCGGCGCAGCGGCGGCGGCTTTCACAATGGCATCGACTTCGAAGGCAAGACCGGCCAGCCGATCTATGCAGCGGCCGACGGCGTGATCAATCATCAGGGCTGGTATTTCAACTACGGCCGCACGGTGAAGGTCAGCCACGCCGACAATTTCGAGACGCTCTACGCCCATATGTCGCGCTTCGCCGACGGCATGGGGCCGGGCTCGCGCGTGCGCAAGGGCGACCTGATCGGCTATGTCGGCTCGACCGGCCGCTCGACCGGCCCGCATCTGCACTTCTCGGTGATCGTCAACGGACAATTCGTCGACCCGGCGCCCTACCTCACGGAAATGGGCGTGCACAGCACGTTGACCGGCGAGAGCCTGGTGGTCTTCCGCCAGTGGCAGCAGGAAGTCCGCCAAGCCTCGAAGGGGGCACAAGGTGACGGCCGCGGCTGGTTCCGTAGCCTGCTGCAAAATACCGAGCCTTGGAGCCACAACCCCTTCTCGTCGTCGGGTGTCGATCGCCTCTGATCGACCATGCCGTGGGGCTGTCGTCGTCTGGCCTGTTGATTGCAGGGCGAAGGCGGTCGACACTGCGCCAAGGAACAAGGGATAGCAGGGGCTTCAATGCGCAACACCCTCGCGGCGACGGCGGCGAGCATCGTCGCGTTCATCACTTCCTCGACCGCCATGGCGGGCAAGGACCTCGACGCCATCAAGGCGCGCGGCGCGTTGAACTGCGGCGTCGGCATCGGCACCGCGGGCTTCATGCTGGCCGACAGCCAAGGCAAGTGGCGCGGCCTGTCGGTCGACGTCTGCCGGGCGGTGGCGGCGGCGATTTTCGGCGACGCCGAAAAGGTCAAGTACGCGCCTCTCACGTCGCAGCAGCGTTTCACGGCGGTGCAGTCGGGCGAGGTCGACATCGTCATGGGCAACGCCACCTGGACGCTGACTCGCGACACCGCGCTCGGCCTCGACTTCACCGGCGTCTACTACTACGACGGACAAAGCTTCCTGGTGCCCAAGACGCTGGGCGTGAAAAGCGCCAGGGAACTGGGGGGCGCCACCGTCTGCGTCGCGCCGGGCACCACCACCGAACTGAACCTGGCCGACTACTTCCGCGCCAACAAGATGACCTTCAAGCCGGTCGTCATCGAAAAGGTCGACGAGATCCGCGCCGCCTTCTTCGCTGGCCGCTGTGACGTCTACACCACCGACGCTTCGAGCCTGGCGGCGACGCGCGCCGCCAACGTACCGCCGCCGCGGACCTTCGACGATTTCGTGATCCTGCCCGAAATCATCTCCAAAGAGCCGCTCGGTCCGGTGGTTCGCCATGGCGACAGCCAGTTCGCCGATATCGTGCGCTGGGCGCTCTACGCCATGGTCGAGGCCGAGGAGCATGGGATCACGTCCAAGAACGTCGACGAAATGCTGAAGAGCGACAATCCGGCGATCAAGCGCATCCTCGGCGTCACGCCGGGCATGGGCAAGGCGTTGGGAATCGACGAGCGCTGGGTCTACAACATCGTCAAGCAGGTCGGTAACTATGGCGAGAGCTTCGACCGCAATGTCGGCAAGGACTCGCCACTCAAGATCGACCGAGGCCTGAACCGGCTGTGGAGCCAGGGCGGGTTGCAGTACTCTCCGCCCTTCCGGTAGGCGTCGGTTTGGCCTGTTGCCTGCCGCGCCGCGGGAGGCGAAACTAACCATCATCCAAAACAGCAGGGAGTTGAAAATGCACAAAACACTCGGAGTATCGCTGGGCTTGGCTGTGCTGCTGGCGTCAGGTGGCGCCATGGCCGGCAAGGACCTCGATGCCATCAAAGCCAAGGGCCATGTCGTCTGCGGCGTGCCGACCGGCACGGCGGGCTTCGCGCTGGCCGACAGCCAAGGCAAGTGGGTCGGCCTCGATGTCGACGTCTGCCGCGCCGTCTCGGCGGCGATCTTCGGCGATTCGGAAAAGGTCAAGTACGTCCCGCTCACCGCGCAGCAGCGTTTCACCGCGCTGCAGTCGGGCGAGGTCGACATGCTGTCCAACAACACCACTTGGACGCTGACCCGCGACACCGCGCTCGGCTTCGATTTCGGCGCCGTGACCTACTATGACGGCCAGGCCTTCATGGTCAGCAAGAAGCTCGGCGTGAAGAGCGCCAAGGAGCTGAACGGCGCCACCATCTGCGTGCAGCCCGGCACGACGACCGAGCTCAATCTCGCCGACTACTTCCGCGCCAACAAGATGACCTTCAAGCCGGTGGTGATCGAGAAGGTCGAGGAAGTGCGCGCCGCGTTCTTCTCGGGCCGCTGCGACGTCTACACCAACGACTCGTCGGCGCTCTACTCGACCCGCGTCGCCAACGTGCCTGCCGGCCAGTCGCCGGACGACTACATCGTGCTGCCGGAGATCATCTCCAAGGAGCCGTTGGCGCCGGTGATGCGCCATGGCGACAACCAGTTCGTCGATATCGTGCGCTGGACACAATACGCCATGATCGAGGCCGAGGAGTACGGCATCACCTCGAAGAACGTCGACGAGATGCTGAAGAGCGAGAACCCGGCGATCAAGCGCATGCTCGGCGTGACACCCGGCATGGGCAAGGCGCTCGGCGTCGACGAAAAGTGGGCCTACAACATCGTCAAGCTGGTCGGTAACTACGGCGAGAGCTTCGATCGCCACGTCGGCAAGGACTCGATCCTCAAGATCGATCGTGGCCTCAACCGTCTGTGGTCCCAGGGCGGTCTGCAGTACGCCCCGCCGATCCGCTGACGCGTTGAACCGGCGCCGCACGCGCCGGTCTCCCGCATCGGCAGGAACCGGATCGACCGGCCGGAGCGCTTCGGCGCTCTGGCCGGTTGCAACCTGAAGAATCCCTTCTACACTGCGGAAAAGTTCATAAGGCAAAGGGCCTCGGCGCGACCGCAGGCTTCAGGGAGACAAGGCGGATGGCAGTCGAGGCATTGGGCTCCGCCCCGCGCACCAAGGTAGCGCCTTGGAACGACCCGACCGTTCGCGGCTGGGTATTTCAGGTCGTCGTGGTTGGCCTCGTCGGCCTGCTCGCCTGGTATCTCGTCGACAACACCATCACCAATCTCGAGCGACAGAAGATCGCCAGCGGCTTCCACTATCTCGGGCGCGAAGCCGGCTTCGAGATCGGCGACACCATGGTCGAGTATTCGCCGGCCAGCACCTACGCCCGGGCGATCTATGTCGGCATGCTGAATACGCTCAAGGTCTCGGTCCTGGGCATCATCATGGCGACTTTCCTCGGCACGCTGCTCGGCATCGGCCGGCTGTCGAACAACTGGCTGCTCTCCAAGATCTGCGAATGGTACGTCGAAGCCTTCCGCAACGTGCCGCTGCTGCTCTGGCTGTTCCTGTTCTACAAGCTGATCAGTGAAGCCTTTCCCGGACCGCGCCAGGCGATCAGCGCTTTCTGGGGCACGGTGTTCTTGTCCAATCGCGGCGTCTACTTTCCGGTGCCGCTCGCCGATGCCGTCTTCAAGTGGATGGGCGTGGCGCTGCTGGTCGCCATCGCCGGCGCCTGGGCGCTGCACCGCTGGGCACGCCGCCGCCAGGACGCCACCGGCCAGCCCTTCCCGTCCATCATCGCCGGCACCGGATTGATTGTCGGCCTGCCCGTTCTGGTATGGCTGTTGGGCGGAGCGCCGCACCACATGAGCTGGCCGGCGCTGAAGGGCTTCAACTTCGACGGCGGCAGTGTCATCCAGCCGGAATTCACCGCCCTCCTGTTTGGCCTGGTGCTCTACACGTCGGCCTTCGTCGCCGAGATCGTACGCTCCGGCATTCTGGCTCTGCACAAAGGCCAGACCGAGGCCGCCGCGGCGCTCGGCCTGACGCGCGGCCAGTCGATGCGCCTCGTGCTGCTGCCGCAGGCGTTGCGCGTCATCGTGCCGCCGATGACCAGCCAGTACCTCAACATCACCAAGAACAGCTCGCTCGCCATCGCCATCGGCTATCCCGACCTGGTCGCCTCGATCAACGTCACAATCAACCAGACCGGACAGGCGATCGAGAACGTGCTGATCATCATGGCGGCCTACCTGTCGGTCAGCCTGTCGATCTCGGCCTTCATGAACTGGTACAACAAACGTATCGCCTTGAGGGAGCGCTGAGCCATGACCGACGTGCCCGTCGGCGAGCGCAAGCAGCTCGCGCCACCGGTCGACGACAGCGGTCCGCTGGGCTGGATCCGCCGCAACCTGTTCTCGAGCTGGGGCAACGGCATCACCACGGTGGTGCTGATCGCCGCGTTGGCCTGGATCCTGTCGTGGTTCCTCGACTGGGCGGTCTTCACCGCCAACTTCACGGCCAGCACCGGCGCGGAGTGCCGTGGTCAAGGCGCCTGCTGGGCGCTGATCCGCGAGAAGCTGCGGCTCATCTTCTTCGGCACCTTCCCTTACGAGCAGCAATGGCGGCCGCTGCTCGCCATCATCGCCATGCTGGCGATGCTGATCACGACGTCGGACCGCCGGATGTGGCGGCCGTGGCGCCTGCTCGCGATCTGGAGCGTCGGCTCGTTCGTCACGTTCCTGCTGATGTTCGGCCAGATCCATATCCCGCTCAGCCTGTTCCTGGCGGTGGCGCTGGTGGTGGGGGGTGTCGGCCTCGCCTTCCGCCAAGGCATCGGCACGCCGCTCGAGATGAACGCCTATCGTGCGCTCGCCGCCGTCGGCGCCGTCGGGCTGGTGCTGCGCTTCGCCGGCATCCTGCCGGCCTGGAAGCTGCCGATCACCCCGTTCAGCTACGTCGAGACCGGCCTGTGGGGCGGCCTGCCGGTCACCATGATCCTCGCGACCTACGGGCTGTTGTTCGCCTTCCCCTACGGCATCCTGCTGGCGCTCGGCCGGCGCTCGAATCTGCCGCTGATCAAGGGCCTTTGCGTGGGCTTCATCGAGTTGATCCGGGGCGTGCCGCTGATCAGCCTTCTGATCATGGCTTCGGTCATGCTGCCGCTCTTCCTGCCGACCGGCGTGACCTTCGACAAGTTCCTGCGCGCCCAGGTCGCCGTCATCCTGTTCGCCGGCGCCTACATCGCCGAGACGGTCCGCGGCGGCCTGCAGTCGCTGCCCAAGGGCCAGTTCGAGGCGGCCGACGCGATGGGCCTGAACTACGCGCAGAAGACGGCGCTGATCATCCTGCCGCAGGCGTTGCGCGTGGTCATCCCGCCGCTCATCAATACCTTCATCGGCTTTTTCAAGGACACCTCGCTAGTGCTGATCATCGGCATCTTCGACTTCCTCAACACCGCCAACCAGGCGCTGGTCGATCCGGCCTGGGCCGGCTATCCCGGCGAGGTCTATCTGTTCGCCGCCTTCGTCTACTTCATCTTCTGCTATTCGATGTCGCGGTACTCCAAGTACCTCGAGGTCGAGCTCAACAAGGGAACGCGCCGCTAGGCGACGGGGAGAACGAGATCATGGCCGCTGCCGCGCACGACCTCAGCAAATCCGCCTCGGTGATCACGCTGCGCAACGTCAACAAGTGGTTCGGCCAGTTCCATGTGCTGAGCGACATCAATCTCGACGTCAAAGAAGGCGAGAAGATCGTGGTTTGCGGTCCGTCGGGCTCCGGCAAGTCGACGCTGATCCGTTGCATCAACCGCCTCGAGGAGCATCAGGCCGGCGACATCGTCGTGCACGGTGTGACGCTGTCCAACGACGTCAAGAACGTCGAGACCATCCGGCGCGACGTCGGCATGGTCTTCCAGTCGTTCAATCTCTTCCCGCACCTCACCATCCTCGACAACCTCACCCTGGCGCCGATCTGGGTGAGGAAGATGCCCAAGAAGGATGCCGAAGAGATCGCCATGAACCTGCTCAAGCGCGTGCGCATTCCCGAGCAGGCGCTGAAGTATCCCGGCCAGCTCTCGGGCGGCCAGCAGCAGCGCGTCGCCATTGCGCGCGCGCTGTGCATGCGTCCCGAGATCATGTTGTTCGACGAGCCGACCTCGGCGCTCGATCCGGAGATGGTCAAGGAGGTGCTCGACGTCATGGTCGAGCTCGCCCGCGAGGGCATGACCATGCTGGTCGTCACCCACGAGATGGGCTTCGCCCGCGCCGTCGCCGACCGTGTGATCTTCATGGACCAGGGCGAGATCGTCGAGCAGAACGAGCCCGAGGAATTCTTCGCCAACCCGCGCAACGATCGCACCAAGCTGTTCCTCAGCCAGATCCTGCATCACTGACGGTGAGTTCCTCCCCACGCAGTGGGGAGGTGGCCCCCGGGGGGCGGCGTCGCCGCCCTCTGGGCAAACCAAGGGCCGGAGGGGTCATGGGCAACGTTTCGCCAAACGCCGCGCGAGCAGATGGCTTGACCTCCCCGCCCCTGCACGGCACTTCGTCCCGCTGCGTATGGGCAGGAAAACTGACATGAAAGTCCTCGTTACCGGCGGTGCTGGCTTCATCGGTTCGGCGGTCGTCCGCCATGTCATCCGTCACACCGACTGGACAGTGGCCAACGTCGACAAGCTCACCTATGCCGGCAACCTCGAATCTCTTGCCGAGGCGCGCGACAGCAACCGCCATACCCACTTCAAGGTCGATATCGTCGATCGAGCGGCGGTCGACGCGATCTTCGAGTCCTTCCGGCCCGACGCCGTGCTGCATCTCGCCGCCGAAAGCCATGTCGACCGCTCGATCGACGGGGCGGCGCCGTTCATCGCCACCAATGTCGGCGGCACCTTCACCATGCTCGAGGCGGCGCTCTCCTATTGGCGCAAGCTCGACGCCGAGGCGCGCGCGCGCTTCCGCTTCCAGCACATCTCGACCGACGAAGTGTTCGGCTCGCTGGGATCGGACGGTCGCTTCAGCGAGACCACGCCGTACGCGCCCAACTCGCCCTACTCCGCCAGCAAGGCTGCCTCCGACCACTTGGTGCGCGCCTGGCACCATACCCACGGCCTGCCGACGCTCACCACCAACTGCTCCAACAACTACGGCCCCTATCACTTCCCCGAAAAGCTGATCCCGCTCACCATCATCCGTGCCCTGCGCGGCCAGAGCCTGCCGGTTTACGGCAAAGGCGAGAACGTCCGCGACTGGCTCCACGTCGAAGATCACGCCGAAGCCCTCACCCTGGTGCTGTGTCAGGGCACGCCGGGCGAGACCTACAATGTCGGTGGCGACGCCGAGCGGCGAAACATCGACGTGGTGCGCGCGATCTGCGCAGTGCTCGACGAGATGCTGCCGCAGAGCGCCAGCCGGCCGCACGACCGGCTGATCGAGTTCGTCACCGACCGTCCCGGGCACGACGCGCGCTATGCCATCGATGCCGGCAAGATCCACCGCGAGCTGGGCTGGCAGCCGCGGCACAGTTTCGAGGCCGGCTTGCGCGACACCGTCCGCTGGTATCTCGACAACCGGGCCTGGTGGGAACGCGTGATGAGCGGCGCCTACCGGGGCGAGCGCCTCGGCCTCGCCGGTTAAGTCCCCAGCCTGTGCTTCAGCTCGGCCCAGCGATCGAGAATGGGCAGGATCGTGCCTTCTCTTTCGGCCGGCAGTGAGAACACGACGCGGTCGACGCCGAGCTTGCGATAGCGCTTCAGGCGCTCGAGGTCGGGCGGCACGCGAAAGGTGCTGATGGGCAGGCTGGCGGGATCGCGGCCAGCTTCCCTGGCCATGGTGCGGAACTGCTCGAGCACGCCGATGCCGTCGCGGTCGAGCCAGTCGTCGCGCGGGATCCAGCCGTCGCCGTAGCGGATGGCGCGCCGCGCGGCATAGGGGAAGGCACCGCCTACGATGATCGGCGGATGCGGCCTCTGCCTGGGTTTGGGCCATTGCTTCATCTTGTCGAAATTCACGAACTCGCCGTGATACTCCGGCTCCTCCTGCGTCCAGATCGCCTTCATCGCTTCGATGCGCTCGCGTGCCAGCTTGTGGCGGCTCGCGAAGGCCGTGCCGTGATTCTCGACCTCGTCCTGGTTCCAGCCGTTGCCGACCCCGAACAGGAAGCGGCCGTCGGATAGCTGGTCGATGGTCGACACCACCTTGGCGGTGACGATGGGATCGCGCTGAGGGATCAGAGCAATGCCGGTGCCGACCTTGAGATTCGTGGTCACCGTGGCCGCGGCGTTGAGCGCCAGAAAGGGATCCATCAGCTCGTAGTAGGCCTGCACCAGCCCGCCGCTCGCCGGGTAGGTCGACTTGCGAGACGATGGAATGTGGGTGTGCTCCGGCACCCACAGCGACTCGAAGCCGCGCGCTTCCATGGCGCGCGCCAGCGCCGCGGGCGTCATGGACTCCGCGGTGAAGAACATTACCGCGCCGATCTTCATGCCTTCTGTCTCCG
>VGCQ01000194.1 GCA_016870055.1 Alphaproteobacteria bacterium
TGGCATAAAATTCCTCGATCTCTATGCGCCCTACGCCGAGGGCATGAAGACGGGCTTCATCTGCGCGTCGGGTTTCAACATCGTCGGCAGCGCCGTGCGCGACGGCCGTCGGCTGGTCGCCGTGGCCTTCGGCTTCCGCCGCGCCGACCTGCGCGATGAGTTCCTCGTCCGCCTGCTCGACGAGGCCTACACCATCAAGACCGGCGGCAATCGGCCCAAGATCTGGCAGATCCGCAATGGCCAGGGTGGTCCCGCTACGGTGCTGGGCCCGGGCGAGTGCGGCACCATCCGCTACGACATGCCGGGCGATGCCGCCTGGCTCGGCACCTACGGCGACTGGCGCACGGCGCGGCATGCCTTCGATGTCGGCCAGTCGGAGTTGGCGCGCTTGGGCTTCACGCGGCTCGGCAAGGAGTACATCCTGCCGGTCACGGTCAACAAGGTGACCAAGCAGGCAGCGATCATCGCCGACCTCGAACCCACCGCGGCGCAGGCGCTGTGCGCCGACTATCAGGCGCGCAAGCTGTTCTGCCAGATCAAGAAGCCCGAGGAATTCGTGGCACCGTTCGGGGGCTTCTGGCGCTGATTTGGCGGGGCGGGGCGACGGCTTGGCCGCCGCGCGTGTTCATGCCATACCGCGACCATGAACTGGCTGACGAACTTCGTTCGACCCAAGCTCAAGGCGTTGATCTCGCGCAAAGAGGCGCCGGAGAATCTCTGGCTGAAATGCCCCAAGTGCGAGCAGATGCTGTTCATGCGCGACTGGGAGGCGAACCAGGAGGTTTGCAGCCATTGCGGCCATCACATGCGCATCCGGCCGCTCAAGCGGCTGCCGCACCTGTTCGACGAGGGCAAGTACGAGCTGCATCCGCTGCCGCGCGTGCCGGTCGATCCGCTGAAGTTCCGCGATACCAAGCGATACGACGCCAAGCTCAAGGAGGCGCAGGCCAAGGCCGAGGGCCGCAGCGATGCGCTGGTCGTGGCCAGCGGCCTGATGGGCAGTCGCTCGACCGTGCTGGCGCTGCTCGACTTCGACTTCATGGGCGGCTCGATGGGTACCGCGGTCGGCGAGGGGCTGGTCATGGCGGCCGATCTCGCGGTGGCGCGCAAGGCGCCGCTGATCGTGTTCTCGGCCTCCGGCGGCGCACGCATGCAGGAAGGCATCCTGTCGCTGATGCAGCTCACCCGCACCACCATCGCCGTGCGCAAGGTCAAGGAAGCGGGCCTGCCCTATATCGTCGTTCTGACCGATCCCACGACCGGCGGCGTGTCGGCTTCGTTCGCCATGCTGGGTGACGTGCACATCGCCGAGCCCGACGCTTTGATCGGCTTCGCCGGCCCGCGCGTCATACAGGACACCATCCGCCAGGAGCTGCCGCAGGGGTTCCAGCGCGCCGAGTATCTGCTGGAGCACGGCATGGTCGATGCCGTCGTGCACCGCCACAAGCTGCGCGAGACCTTGATCCGCCTGGTTTCGCTGCTGATGGATCCGCCGATCGCCGAGAGCCGCAGCCTGGCGGTCGCGGGCCGCTGAGGCCGCCGGCGTGGCCGACCCGATGGATCCGCTGCTCGACCGCTTGATGCGGTTGCACCCCAAGCTGATCGACCTGGGACTGGAACGCATCGAGCGCCTGCTGGCCGATGTCGGCTCGCCGCATCTCGCGCTGCCGCCGGTCGTGCATGTCGCCGGCACCAACGGCAAGGGCTCGCTGGTCGCCTATCTGCGCGCCATGGCCGAGGCGGCGGGCTATCGCGTCCATGTCTACACTTCGCCGCATCTGGTGCGCTTCAACGAGCGCATCCGGGTGGCCGGTCAAACGATCAGCGACGATCTCCTGGAGGGGGTGCTGACCGAGGCCGAGGAGGCGAACAAGGAACAGCCCATCACCTTTTTCGAGATCACCACGGTGGCGGCGTTCTTGGCCTTCGCCCGGGTGCCGGCCGATCTCACGATCCTCGAAGTCGGCATGGGCGGCAGGAACGACACCACCAACGTGGTCGACCCCGTCCTGACGGCGATCACGCCGATCGGCTACGACCACACCGCCTTCTTGGGCGACACGCTGGAGAAGATCGCGGGCGAGAAAGCCGGCATCCTGAAGCGCGCCGTGCCGGCCGTGATCGGCCGCCAGCGCGACGCCAGCGCCGGGGTGATCGCCCGGCGCGCCGCCGAGCTTGCGGTGCCGCTGTTCCGCATGGGCCGCGAATGGCAGGTCGAGCCGACGCCGACCGGCTTCCGCTATGACAGCGACCTCGTTGGCCTCGACTTGCCGGCGCCGGCGCTGGTCGGCGCGCACCAGATCGACAACGCCGCGACCGCCGTCGCCTGCATCGAGCGCCTGCGGGCCGCGCAGTTCCGCATCGACGATGTCGCGGTCAGGAAGGGCCTGGCCTCGGTCGACTGGCCGGCGCGCCTGCAGAAGCTCTCGCGCGGGCCGCTGGTCGAGGCCATGCCGACGGCCAGCGAGCTGTGGCTGGACGGCGGACACAACGAGGATTGCGGCATCGTGCTGGCCCGTCAGGCCGCCGAATGGGCCCGCGAACCGGCGGCGCTGCCGCTTTATCTGATCTTCGGCATGCTCACGACCAAGGACGCCTCGGGCTTCCTGCGGCCGCTGGCGCGTCACGCAGGCTCCGCGCGCGCCGTGCCGATCCAGGGCCACGCCGCGTATACGCCGCAAGAAGCTTGCGCACGCGCCGCCGATGTCGGGCTCGATTGCCTGCCGGCAAACGACGTCGGCGCGGCGCTGGAGGACCTTCTCGCCACCCAGCCCGCGCCGATGCGTATCCTGATCTGCGGCTCGCTCTACCTCGCGGGCACCGTGCTGGCCCGCAACGGGTGAGCTGTCAGCCGACGACGGTGTTGATCCAGCTCACGAGCTTCTGCTTGGGCTCGGCGCCGATCTTGGTCGCGGCGACCTGGCCGTTCTTGAACAGCAGTAGGGTGGGGATCGAACGCACGTTGTAGCGCGACGGCGCCATCGGGTTCTCGTCGATGTTGACCTTCACCACCTTGAGCTTGCCGTCCATCTCCTTGGCGATGTCTTCCAGCGACGGGCCGATCATGCGGCAAGGGCCGCACCATTCGGCCCAGAAGTCGACCAGGACGGGGGTGTCGGACTTCAGGACTTCCTGCTCGAAGGAGGCATCGGTTGCTTTGACGGTCATCGGGTTCTCCAAAAAAACTTGAGGCCGGTCGATCGACCGGCGCCGCCCTTACCCAGAAGCTAGGAAGGGGTCCCCGGCGAGTCAAGACGGGGCAGCATAAGGCATTGAAGCATCGAGGGTTTTCGCGTCGATTTCCATCAACAGCGGGACTGCCGTCCACAACAGGAAAGCACGTACCGTGCGGTCGGGATAGATCGCCGACAACAGCGCGCGATAGAGCGCGAGCTGCCGGCGATAGGCAAGCGCCACGTCGCCCGCCGCGTTGGGCGGCGGCCGATTGGTCTTGTAGTCGACGATCAGCACCTCGCCCGCCGACACCGCGAGGCGATCGACCTGGCCGCTGACGGTGAAGCTGCCGCGCGGCGTCCGCACCGTGCCGATCAGCGGCACCTCGGCGCGTGATCCCGGTGCGAACAGGGCAGCGTGCGCCGGCGCTTCCGTGACGGACAGCGCCTCGGCGCTCCAGCTCGCGACATCGTCTTCGGCGAGGCCATGCGCCGGCTGGGCGAGGAAGCGGCGCGCCGCGTCCGCGCGCTCGGCCGGTGCAATGGCCGGCAGGTGGCGCAGCAGCTCGTGCAGAAGCTGGCCGCGCCGCCAGCGTCGTGGATCGCCCGGCGCGAGCGGACTGAAGGCCGGTGACGCGGCGGTTGCTTCGTCCGGCAGCGGCTGCGAGGGGGCGAGCGGTGTCGGCGGGTCGGGCTCGGCCGCCGCCGTCTCGCGCGCCCAGGCCGGCAGCGCCGTTGCCTCTTCGAGGGCCAGCTCGGTTTGCCGAGGAACGGCGATCCTGCCGTCGTTGACCAGCTCGTAGCCGTCGCCCGACCAACCGTCGGCGGCCAGCAAGGTGGTGAAATCGAAGGGCCGCGGCCGAGCGCGAACGCGCGGCTGCATGCTGTCGGGAGAGACGTCGGCCGCCGCACTGGCGCCAAGGCCGGCCGCGATGCGCTCGTACCAACAACCGCGGTCGGGCGGGCGGGCGCCGACCCAGCCGCCGACATAGAGCCGGTCTTCGGCGCGGGTCATGGCGACGTAGAGCAGACGGTTCTGTTCCTCGCGGGTGCGCTCGCGCGCCGCAGCGCGCCAATCGCGCGCTGCGGCGTTGGCGTCCTCGGCGCGTGGCAGCCACAGGCGCAACGAGCTGTCGTCGTCGCGCAACAGACGTTCGGTGTCGCGCGGCACGCGCGTGGTGTCCGGCAGGTAGACGATCGGCGCCTGCAGTCCCTTGGCGGCGTGGACCGTGAGGATGCGCACCTCGCGACGGCGATTCTGATCGAGGTCGCGCTTGATTTCGCCGCCGCCCGCCTCGAACCAGCGCAGGAAACCCTGCAGCGACTGTCCTTCGCTGCGCTGGTACTGCAGAGCGCGGGCCAGCAGCTCGTCGATCGGGTCGGCCGCCTCGTGGCCCAGTCGCTCCAGCAGGCGGGTTCGGCCGCCGTCGGGTCCCAGGGCCGTGGCGAAGAAGTCGAACGGCGTGACATAATCGACCCGCCCAAGCCAGCCAGCGAGACGTTGGTGGGCCGCAGCGAAGCGCGGCTCGCCGGCGCGTGCGCGCAAGGCGCGCCACAAATGCCCCGGCCGATCCCAGGCGAGGGCGAACAGCTCGTCCTCGCCCAGCCCGACCAACGGCGACTTGAGCAGGCAGGCAAGGTTGAGATCGTCCTGGGGCAACAACGCAAAGCGCGCCATCGCCAGCAGATCCTGCACCGCGAGTTCCTCGCCCAGGCTGAGGCGGTCGACGCCGGCCACGTCGACATTTTCGCGCTTGAGCTCGCGCACCAGAGCGTTGACGAACTCGTTGCGTCGCCGCACCAGCACCATGAAATGCCCGGGATGCAGCAGTTCGCCGGTGCGCGCGCGGTGCTCGCGGCCGATCAAGCCCTTGGCGTGCACGGCGATCAGCCGGGCCAATCGATGATGCGGCTCCGGCACGGCATCGTGCTCACTTTCGAGGTCTGTGGTGTCGATCTCGGTGTCGGACGCGCCGACCAGCGGCCACAGTTCGACGCGGCCGGGCTCGTCCTTGCGGCTCGGCAGGTGGTAGACGTCGCCCGGCTCGGCGACGCCGCGCGCCGCATCGGCTTCGCCGAACACCCAGTCGACGGCGTCGAGGATGGCGGGCGTGGAGCGAAACGAGACGGTGAGGTCGACCGGCACGAAACCGCGCTTGGCCCGTCGGCTGCGTTCGGCGAACCATTCGCGCATCTCCTGCAGCTTGCGCGGGTCGGCGCGCTGGAAGCCGAAGATCGACTGCTTGATGTCGCCGACCGCGAACACCGTTCGGTTGCGCTCGACGGCCCCTTGTCCGGCGAAGAACTCTTCGGTGATGCGGCGGATCACTTCCCATTGGTCGGGGTTCGTGTCTTGCGCTTCATCGACCAACACGTGGTCGATGCCGCCATCGAGCTTGTAGAGGACCCAGGCGGCACTGTCGGCGCCTTCCAGGAGCCGGCGCGTCGCGACGATCAGGTCGTCATAGTCGAGCGCGGCCCGGCGGCGCTTGGCGCGGCCATAGCGGTCGGCCACGTCGAGGCCGAGCCGCAGCAGCGCCACGGTATGCTCGACCAATGCCGCACCGTTGATGCGATCGAGCACCCCAGTCAGGCGTTCGGCTTCGCGCAACAAGACGTCCTCGATTTCCGGCATGGCCTTGATGGCCGACTTGCTGGCCAGCCGCGCCACGATCTCGCCCTTGGCCGTGAAGAACGCCCGCTTGTAGCCGTCCAGCAGTCCGGGACGGCCTGGACCTGCGGCCAGCCATTCGGCGATCGAGCCGGCGCGCGCCGCATCCGTCTTGGTTCCCTTGGCCAGCGCTTGCGCCGCCGCGGCGAGCCTCGCGCCGTCGAAGGCGGCGTCCTGGCAGGCCGTGCGCGTGATCGCGGCTGCCGTGTCGCCGGGCGAGCATCCCATCGCCCGGGCGAGGGTTGCTTGGACGCTTTGCAGGCCCGCCGCGTCGCCGATGCGGGCCAGCATCCAGGTGCGTTCGCCGAGAAGCTTGGCCATCAGGTCGGCGTACTCGGCGATCGAGATTCGGCCGGCGACCTTCGCCAGGGCATCGACCAGATCGGCCGATGCATCGCGCCGGGCGAGCGCCGCCATCTGCTCGTCCTGCGCCTGACGCAGCAGCGTCTGGGCTTGGCCTTCGTCCAGCACTTCGAAGCCCGGCGCGACCGCCGCCTCCAATGGGAAACGTTTGAGCAGGCTTTGGCAGAAGGCGTGGATGGTCAGGATGTTGATGCCGCCCGGCGCGTCGAGCACGCGTGCGAACAGACGCCGCGCCACGATGCGATCCTCGGCGTCAGGCTTGCGGTCGATCAGTTTCTCGATGGCATCGTCGAGTTCGGCTTGATCGGCCATCGCCCAGCGGCCGAGCTGGCCGGCCAGGCGATTGCGCATCTCGGCGGCGGCCGCCTTGGTGAAGGTGAGGCAGAGGATGCGCTCGGGCTCGACGCGGTCGAGCAGTAGCCGGGTCACACGATCGGTCAGCACCTTGGTCTTGCCGGTGCCGGCATTGGCCTCGACCCAGGCGGAGTGCGCCGGCGCCGTGGCGTGGCGCTGTGCATCGTTGGCCAGCGCCAGAGGATCGAGCACGACGCTCATTCGGCGCCCGCCTCTGCCGTCGACCACTCGGCGGCGCGCTCGAGATGGGCATAGTCGTTGAAGTGGGGGATGTAAGCCGGCCACGGCAAGGCCGAGTAGGCGGTGTCCGGCCTGGCGAAATGGGCTGCCATCTTGCCGACCAGCGCCATCATCGCCTCGACCAGCTCGTCGCTGGCGTCGATCTCGCTCACCCGACCGCCGTCGCCCAGGCCGTTGGCCTGCCAATAGGCGAGCCGCACGGAGTCCGCCTTGCCGGCGATCTTGGCGAAGCCGCCGCGTTGGGCCATCGCCGCCTCGAGCAGAAGCTGCGGCGCGAACAAAGCCTGCAACTCCTCCCTGGTCGGTACGCGGCCGGTCTTGTAGTCGATGATCTCCCAGGTGCCCGGCGCGAGCTGATCGATGCGGTCGGCGCGCGCCTCGATGCGGAGCGGGCGGCCGGCCGGCCCGACGACGAGCATGCCGTCGGTCTCGCTCGCCAGCAGCCTGACGCCGGCGCGGCGGCGCTCGTTCTCGAGGCCGATCAGCCATCGCGCCAGGCGCTGGACACGCGGCCACCAGAACGCGCGCTCGGTCGGCGAGATCAGCAGCTCGCCGAGATATTCCTCCGCCATCGTCTCGAATTCGGCCAGCGCGTTGGGCGGCAAGAGGCCGGACGGATGACGGCGCAAGAACTCGTCCAGGGTCGCATGCAGGGCGCTGCCGCGATCGGCGGCGCTGATGTCGGCCTCCAGCGGGTCGAGACGCCTGAGCTGCAGGATGCGCCGGGCGTAGAGGCCGTAGGGATCGCGGCGCCATTGCTCGATCGCGGAGACCGGCAGAGTCGTCGGCCGCGCCGCGATCGGGGGCCGCGGTCGAGGACGTGCCCACGGCCGATAGCGGTCCGGCCGATCGATGGCATCGGCCCACGCGAGAAGGCCGCGCCGGCCACGCTGGATGTATTCGGGGGCCGCCGCCTTGTCGGCAGGGTCGTAGCCGAACAGGGCATCGAGACGGGCGAGCCAGCGCGACGGCACTGTCGGGCTGCCGCCTTCGCGCTCGGCGCGTGTCAGCAGCACGCGTTCGGCGCTGAGGGCGGTCATGAAATCGTGCGCCGACAGCCCGATGCGCCGCTCCGGCTGCGGCAGGCCGAGTGCCTTGCGCATCGGCCGGTTGAGCCACGGCCCGGTCTCGACCGCGGGCGGCCAGATACCCTCGTTCAGACCACCCAGCACGACGAGATCGGCACGCTGCAGGCGGGCTTCCAAGGGACCCCAGATGGCAAGCCGCGGATGGCGGCCGAAGGCCGGCCGCACGCTCTCCGGCTCGATCATGGCGGCGAGCAGGGCCGGCCATTCGCCGCCGCGGATCATCCGGCTGTCGGCCCAGGCGGCGCGCTGCCGCGCCAGGGCGTCGGCCAAGGCTTCGCCCGCTGCACCCGACCAGAGTACATCGGCGGCGGCGATGCGCTCGCCCGCGGCGACGGTGGCATCGATCAGATCGCGCGGGCCGGCATCGTTTGCCATCCGCTCGACGAGAGCGGCGGTCGCCTCGCTCAATCGGTCGAGCAACGCGAGCACGGCGTCTCGGTCGGTCGCGTCGCCGTTGCCGGCCGCGGCTACGCGGGCCCGGATGGCGCCGAGGCCAGGCGGCGGCTTCAAGCCGCGCAAGTACTTGCGATCGAGCCGACGGACGGCGTCGAGCAATGCGGCACGCTCGCCGCCCAACGTGCACAGCGGATGCTTGAGAAGCGCCAGCAGGGCGACCGGTGCGAAGCCCTCGTCGACCGCCGTGACCAGAGCGCGCAGCAGCACGGCCGGCGGCGTGTCGACCAGCGACGAGCCGGCCGAATCGTCGACCTCGACCCGCCAGCGCCGCAGTTCGGCGGCAACGCGGCACGCGAGATCGCGATCGGGCGTGACCAAGGCAGCGGTGCGGCCGGGGTCCTTCAGGGTCTCGCGCAAGGCAAGCGCGATGGTCAGCGCCTCGTGGTGCGGCGTCGTGCAGTCGACGCGCGTCACATGCTCCAGAGACGAGGCGGGCGGGCGGGACCAGGCGTCGCTGGTCTCGGCCGGTCGCATCAGTCCGCTGACCAGCAGGCGCCGCGCTGCCGCACCTTCGCCGCCGGGCCAGTCGGCGACGTCGTGTCGTTCCCGGCCCAACGCCCGCAGAAGCTCGCGCAGGCCGAATTGGGGATGCGTCTCGTCGAGCTTCTGCCAACTGCCGTCGTCGATCTCGCGATCGAGGCCTGGCACGACGATGCGGCCATG
>VGCQ01000195.1 GCA_016870055.1 Alphaproteobacteria bacterium
CATCTGCACTTCGTGAAAGTGCTGTCGATGAGTTTCGACTTCTGGCAGAACCTGCAGTTCGTCATCCCGCTGGTCGGCCTGGCGATCGCCGCGACGCTCGCCTTCGTTCGGCCGCGTTTTCTCGAGGGTTTCGGCCCACCGGTCGTGATCGCCATCGCCGTGTTCGGCCTCGTGCTCTCGCCGTGGTACCGTCTGCTCGACGACCACTCGATTCTCTATCCGCCGGCGCACTATCTCGCGCGCCAGGCGGCGGGCGTCCTGCTCGGCTTGCTGCTGGTCTGCCTATGGCTGCAATCGGCATGGCGGACGAGGCCGCCCACGGTGTTCACCGCCCTGCGCAAGCCCGCCGTGGCGAAGCGCATGGTGCTTGCCATGACGGCGCTGTTCACCGCCGCCGTCGTACCCGACATCGCCCTGACCGGCCTGTGGACCGACTATCTCGGCCGCATGCGCGCCCTGGTCGATGGTCGCCAGGGCATCATCCGCGCCGCCGAGCTGCCGCTCGGCGACTGGCCGGACAAGCTTTTTGCCCAGGACTGGTCGTTGCCTGCGGTGAGCGCGCTTGTCAGCAAAGTGCCCGGCCGCGCCTATGTGGTGGCCGACAAGGACTACCGCAGCAACCCGCCATTCGACCCGGCCTGCGGCACGCTGCCCAGGCTCGCCGGTTACGGTTGGGGGAAGTAGGACTTCGGGGTCGGCGTCGTTACGGCCGCATCCAGTGCCGGCTGGGGCCGCTGCCGCGCACCGGCGCCGCTGCCTCGACGAACTCGCACAGGATCTGGCGGGTATCGCGCGGGTCGACGATTTCCTCGATCCAGAAAGTTTCGGCCGAGCGGAACGGTGAGCGCAGCTTGTTCAAGCGCTCCTCGATTTCGGCCATCTTGGCCTTGGCATCGGACGCGGCGTCGATGTCGGCGCGATAGGCCGCCTCGATGCCGCCTTCCAAGGGCAGCGATCCCCAGCGGCCCGACGGCCAGGCATAGCGCCAGTTCAAGCGCGCGCCGTTCTGGTGCGCGGCACCGGCCACGCCGAAGGCGTTGCGGATGATGAAGCTGCACCAGGGCACGGTGGTCTGGAACATCGCCGACATGGCGCGCACGCCTTGCCGGATGACGCCGCTCTTCTCGGCCTCCAGCCCGATCAGGAATCCCGGGCAATCGCAGAAATAGACCACCGGCAGATGGAAGGTCTCGGCGAGGTCGACGAAGCGTGCCACCTTTTGGCAGGCGTCGGCCGTCCAGCCGCCGCCATAGAACATCGGATCGCTCGCCATCACCGCGACCGGCCAGCCGTCGATGCGCGCCAGCCCGGTCGCCACCGAGCGGCCGTAGAGCCGGCCCATCTCGAAGAAGCTGCCCTGGTCGACGATCTTCTCGACAATCGGCCGGATGCGATAGACCTTGCGGATGTCGCGCGGGATGGCGTCGAACAGCGATTCCTCGCGGCGCCCGGGATCGTCGGCGATGGCGCCGCGCGGCGGCGCGTCGTAGACCGAGGAGGGCAGATAGGAGAGGAAGCGGCGGGTGAGCGCGAAGGCCTCGTCCTCGCTGTCGGCCGCCTCGTCGATCGCACCGGCGCGCAGTTGGATTTCCCAGCCGCCCAGCTCCTGCTTGTCGAACTGCCGGGGACCCAGCCGGTTCACCACCGGCGGGCCGGCGACGAACATCGCCGAGATCTCTTTCACCATCACCGAGTAGTGGGTGGCGGCGAGCCGCGCCGCGCCCAATCCCGCCACGGAGCCCAGGCCGAGCCCGACGGTCGGCACGACGCCCATGTTCTGCACCACCCATTCCCAGCCACGCACGCCCGGCACATTGGCACGGCCGGTGGTCTCGATGGTCTTGACCGAGCCGCCGCCGCCCGAGCCCTCGATCATGCGAATGAGCGGCACGCGATACTGGTTGGCGTAGCGCTCGATGAAGATGTCTTTCTCCTTGATGGTGGCGTCGGCCGAGCCGCCGCGCACCGTGAAGTCGTCGCCGGTGACGGCGACCGGCCGGCTGTCGATCTTGGCGCGGCCCATCACGGCGTTGGCCGGCGTAAGATCGACCAGGTCGTTCCTGCCGTCGTACTCGGCCTTGCCGGCGATGCTGCCGATCTCGCGGAACGAGTCGCGGTCGACCAGCCGTTCGACGCGCTCGCGCACCGTCAGCCGGCCGCCGGCATGCTGGCGCTTCACCTTGTCGGCGCCCCCCATGCGCTTCGCCATCTCCTGGCGGCGGCGCAGCTCGTTCATCTCCGGTTGCCAGCTCATCTTCAGCCCCGTTGCTCGGCGTTTGTCGGCTGTCCTACCAACCGTCGCCGGCCGGAGCCACCGCGAAAGCGGCCGCGACCGAGGGACGGAACAGAGTCGGTTCTTCCCGGCGCGAAGCGCCGGAGCGGCGGCGCCCTGCGGGCGGCGTAGCCGCGCTCGGCGTAAACGCCGCGCCACAGGGATCGTCGGCATCGGCCGCGCCGCTCATGACCTGACCCTCCGACCGCTTCGCGGTCGCCTCCCCACGTACACCGCGTGTGGGGGGACGGACATTTCTTGCCCTTCATGCTAGGGCCACGCGATGGGCTACCTCATCGTGTTCCTGGGCGCTGGCATCGGCGGAATGGCGCGGCATGCCGTCGATCTGCTCGCACCACGCCTCTTGGACACCGCGGTGTTTCCCTACGACACCCTGGCGATCAACGTCGTGGGCTCGCTGCTGATGGGCTTGATCGTCGAATACTTCGTCATCCGCTCGGGTCTCAGCCAGCACCTGCGGCTCTTCCTCACCACCGGCATCCTGGGCGGCTTCACCACCTTCTCGGCGTTCTCCCTGGAAGCCGTGATGCTCTGGCAGCGCGGTGCAACGGTTGCCTGTGTTCTCTATGTCGCGGCCTCGGTGACCCTGTCGGTCGGCGCGCTGTTCCTCGCCTTGGCCATCGCGCGGCGTTTCCTGCGAGAGAACGCGCCGTGACATCGGGACGCTATGGCACGGGCTGGTAGACGACACCGTCGATCAGGTTTGCCTCGTAGAGCTGCGCGAGATCGATGCCGCCGGGCGGCCGCGCTGGCTTGAAGTCGGCGATGGCGCGCAGAAGTCGTGTCTCTTGGTCTCGCCGCAGCGTCTCCGCCTCGGCGACGGCGACCGGCTGGAAGCGCACGACCTGTCCGGGCAGCAGGCGACCCAGTCGCGGCAGGTCTGCCGAGGCCACGGTCGCGATCTTGGAATAGCCGCCCACGGTCTGGCGGTCGGCCAGCAGCACGATCGGCAGGCCGGCGCCCGGCACCTGGATGGCGCCCGGCCCGATCCCGTCGGAGATGATGTCGGCGCCTTTGGAATGCTCGATGGTCGGGCCCTCGAAGCGGATGCCCATGCGGTCGGCTTCCTTGGAGACGCGATAGTCGGATCCCGCGAAAGTGCGTCGGCCCTTGTCGCTGAAATAGTCGTCCTGTGGCCCCCACACGACGCGGATCGGTCCGCTGCCGTAGTCGAACGGCTGGCCGAGCTTCCTCTCGTCGCGCACCGGCGCCTGGGCCAGCGCAAGCGGCAGGACATCGCCCGCCGCGAGCTTTCGGCCGTCGAAGCCGCCGACGCCGGCGCGGGCATAGGTCGACAGGCTGCCCATGAAGCGGGGCAGGTCGAACCCGCCGGCTACGGCGACGTAGGCGGTGCTCGAACCCTCGACCATGCCGACGCGCAGGACCTGGCCGCGCTTCAGCAGATGCGAGCGATCGGAATCGACCAAGGTCGGCGGCGCATCGGGTGCCTCGAGGATGGCAGGCGCGAGCGGGCCCACCAGGGCGACGCGCACGCTGTCGGCTTCGACCAGCAGATCGGGCCCCATGACGCCGATCTCGAGTCCGGCGGTGTTGGGGGGATTGCCGCACAGCGCATTGGCCAGGGTGAGCGCCACGCGATCCATGGCGCCGGCCGTCGGCATGCCGAGCGCCATGAAGCCGAGGCGGCCGAGATCCTGCAGCGTATCGAACAGGCCGGCCCGCACCACCGTCAGTGCCGTGGTCATGTCTTGCGCACCAGCGTGGCCCAGTCGAAGCGGCCGGCCTCGACCTCGCGGGCGATGCGGTCGAAGCCTTTGCGGTCGACGCGCTGGAAGGCGACCTGGTCGCCCGGCGCCAGGAACACCGGCTGCTCGCGGCGCTGGTCGAACATCCAAAGCGGCGTGCGGCCGATCAGGTGCCACCCGCCGGGGCTTTCGAACGGGTAGATGGTCGTCATGTCCATGGCGATGGCGACCGAGGAGCGCGGCACACGCACGCGCGGCTGCGGGCGCCGCGGCAGGTAGAGCGACGGTTCGAGGCCCGCGATGTAGGCGAGGCCCGGCATGAAGCCCAGCACATAGACCTTGAACGCCGAAGCGAGGTGGGCGGCGATCACCGCTTCAGGCTTCTTCTTGGTGCGCTCGGCGACCTCGCCGAGATCGGGCGCAAATTCCGGATCGTCGTAGCAGCACGGGATGGCGACGCGTCGGCTCGCCAGCTCGGTCGGCAGGCCGCGCGCGATCAGGCCGGCGATCTCGGGCTCGAGCTTGGCGCGCGACGTCGTCAGGGGATCGTAGCAGACCATCAGGGCACGGATCGATGGCACGGTCTCGACCACCCCGGCGATTTTCGCCTGCCCGATCGCGGCATGCAGCGCCATCACCCGGCCGTTGACGGTGGGGGAGATCTCGTTGCCGAATTCGACGCTGAAGGCGGTATCGCCGCAGGACAGGTACCGAACGCTCACATCTGCTAGGATAACGGCTTCATCGCAGGGAGTCTCGCATGGCCTCGACCAACGCCCAACACGTCAACATCAACTCCGACCTGGGCGAGAGCTTCGGGCCGTGGGTGATGGGCAACGACACCGAGGTCTTGAAGATCGTGAAGTCGGCCAATGTCGCCTGCGGCTTTCATGCCAGCGACCCCACGGTGATGGTCGACACCGTCAAGCTTTGCCAGCAGAACGGCGTCTCGATCGGCGCCCATCCCGGCTTCGCCGACCTGCAGGGCTTCGGCCGGCGCGTCATCAACCTCACGGTCAAGGAGCTGGAAGCCAACATCGCCTACCAGATCGGCGCCCTGCAGGCGATCGCCGCTCTGCACGGCGCCAAGGTCACGCACATGAAGCCGCACGGCATGATGGCCAACATGTCGGCCGAGAGTGCGGAGATGTCCGAGGCGATCGCGCGCGCCACCAAGGCAGTCGACCGCGACCTGATCTTCCTCGCTCAGGCCAACACCGAGCAGGTCGCGGCAGCACGCAAGGCCGGCCTGCGCGTCGCTGAGGAAGTGTTCGCCGACCGCACCTACACCGACGCCGGCATGCTGACGCCGCGCAAGCAGCTCAACTCGATGATCAAGGACCCCGCCCAGGCAGTGGCGCATGTCCGCCGCATGGTCGACGAGCAGGCGATCTACTCGACCTCGGGCAAGCGCATCGCCTGCCGCGTCGATTCGATCTGCGTGCACGGCGATGGCCCGACGGCGGTCGCGGTGTCAAAAGCGGTGCGCGAGGGGCTGGAAGCGGCCGGCATCCGCATCGTGCCGCTCACCGAGATGCCCAACTTGGCAAATTGAGGCAGCCTTCTCCCGCTCTGTCTTGTCTCGGAATCGGCGGTGATCGGGCGATCGCCGGGATTTGCGATGCCGGTAGTATCTCGCTGCCGGCGACGTGAATGGTCGCCAGACTTGTGTCATCATCCCGATCGTCACCCAGGAGGAGCTGCGTGGGGTCTTTCTCCAAGCAAATGCAGCAGGCGCTCGACGCTGTGCGTGAATTGTCGTCCGAGCAGCAGGATCTTCTTGCTGCCGAGTTGTTGGAGCATGCTCGGGTGCTGGCCTTGCCGCCGACACGATTGTCTGCGGAGGAACGGGCCGAGCTTGAAGCAGCGCTTGTCGCTGCGCGCCGCGGCGAGTTCGCGAGCGAAGCGGAGGTGAGCGCTGTGTTCGCCAAGCATGGCCTATAGAATTCGATACTTGCCCAAGGCCATCCGACAGATTGACGCCATATTTGCCTATATTGCGGATCGCAACCCGGCGGCGGCTCGGCGGGTGGTGGCAACGATCCGACGAAACATTCAACGGCTAGCCGACTTCCCCTACAGCGCCCGATCAAGCGAAGTCGAAGACGTTTGTGAGCTTGTGATCGCGCATTATCCCTATGTGGTCTTTTATGCCGTCGACGATGAGGCTCGCGAAGTCCACATCTTGCGCGTCCGACACGCGGCTCGTGACCCGGCGCACCACCTGACAGAGTAGCACAGCTTCCATCGGGGAGATGCACCGTGCGTTTCGGGTCGATGAAAACGCCTCGAAATTCGACGCCCGTTCTACAAGGCTGTTCCGTTCCAGTTGATCCGAGGTGGAAAGAATTGTTTTTGGTGTGGGAACAGCGGCTACTCCTGTAACGAAATGGCGTGAGCATCCGAAGCCCTTTGGAGAAGGTGCTGCATGTCGAAGCCTCTCGTTTTTGGTAGACGATTGTTCATGACGCGCGCGACGGCCGTGTCGGCGATACTCGCGCTTTCATCCGGCGTCACGGCCGAGTCGCAGGCCGTCGCCGGCGGCCCCTGGGCGATCGAGCTGTTCACCTCGCAGGGCTGCAACTCCTGCCCACCGGCCGATGCCCTGCTCGGTCGCCTGCTGCGGCGGCCCGACATCGTGGCGCTGTCGCTGCATGTCGACTACTGGAACTACATCGGTTGGAAGGATCCGTTTTCCTCGCCCGAGCTGACCGAGCGGCAACGTGCCTATTCGCACGCCTTCAAGCTCGGCCACGTCTATACGCCCGAGATGGTGGTCGACGGCATCGGCCATGCGCCGGGCATCGTGCCGGGGCCGATCGATGCGCTGCTCGCCGAGGCGCAGCGCCGCGCGCCACGGCGGGCGACGCCGCTTCTCTCGCTCGGCGACGATGGCACCGTGACCCTGCGTCTGGCCGCGTTCGACCTGCCGGGCGGCGCGGCCGACCTGGCGCTGGCGGTCTACGACCGGCGGCATCGCACCGCCGTCGCCCGCGGCGAGAATGGCGGCCGCACACTGGACAACTTCAATGTCGTACGCCGCTTCGAGCGGCTCGGCCGCTGGGACGGCGCGCCGCTCGTGCGGCCTCTGCCGATCGGCAGCTTGGCGCCCGGGCAGGGGCTTGCCGCGCTGGTGCAGCAGCCGAACAACGGTCCGATGGTGGGCTGCAACAAGTTGGAGCCGGGTTAGCGGCATAGCGGCGCGGCGATGTCGTCCGCGTGATCTGCGGCTTCCACGCCTGGCAGTACAATCGCGACGGCAAGGCGGTCGGCATCCCGACCTGCACCATGGTCTTCGGCAAGCCGCCGCACGAGATCGACGCGCGGCTGCGGCCGATCGAGCTTGCGACTTGTGGAGCGATGATCTTCGGCCGCTTTCCGCCGGCCCAGCCTTCGGCGCACGCCGCCCAGTCGCTCGAAGACTATCTTGGAGATGGCTTCACCACCCTCGAGGCGATGGCAGAGATCATCGCGCGGCCGATCTACCTGGAGCGGTCGATCCGCGCCAGCTGGCGGCTCGATATGCACATTTCCATGGACGACCATCACAGCCCGCCGTTTCATGCCACGACCTTGGGCCGTGACGGCTACATTCCGTCGATGTCGGTGCGCCGCTACTTCCGGGTGGGCTCTGGCGGCGCCTACCTGCTCAGCGACGACGAGGATTGCTTCGACAAGCTGGTGAGCGGCTGCCGCGACGGCACCTATCGCTCGGCGCACTTTTTTGTTCTCCAGTTCCCGCCGGATCTGGTGGTGGCCCTGGTCGACACCGACCGGCCCCATTGGTACAGCTACATATTGCAGTACGCGCCGGTGGCGCACGACCGGACGGCGTTCCGCAGCTGGTCGTATCCCGCGCCGTTTGCGTCGGACTTCACCTGGTTGACGCGCGCCGCCCGGCCGATCACCGATCTGTTCCGTCGACCGATCTACCGACACTGTTACAGTCGTGTCGTCGACGAGGATGCGGCGGTCTGTGAGCGCCTCCAGGAGACGGCCCATCAGGTCGAGAGGGCGCCGATCCTCGGCGCTCTGGAAGAGCGCATCGGCTGGTTCGAGGAGTCTCTGCGCCTGCTCACCGCCACGACGACGGACGAGGCGAAGTAGACGACTTGCCCTCCAACCGCAGGGGAGGAAAGAGCTGATTTGTTCGTATGCCAGTCGACGGTCACCGGAATGTGACCGCCGCCGGGCCTGCCGGGTGAGGCCGCCTCGGCCATAGTCACCGCGCCGGCCCTGAGAAATATGCCGGGGACGGCAACCAAGGGAGAGACAACGCCATGAAACGGATCATCGTTGCGGCTGCCATCGCCGCCAGCCTGTATGCCTTGCCGGTCGCTGCCCAGGCACCGTCGCCCTACGGTCCCGGGATCACCTTCGACGCCGCCAAGAAGGCGCTGGCCGCTGCCGAAGCCGAAGCCAAGAAGAACAATTGGCCGGTCGCCATCGCCATCGTCGACAGCAGCGGCAACCTCGCCGCCTTCTCCAAGATGGACAACACCCAGCACGCCTCGGTCGATATCGCGATCGGCAAAGCAGTGACGGCCAACGACTTCAAGCGCCCGACCAAGGTGTTCCAGGATCTGATCGGCCAGGGCGGCGCCAACCTGCGCATTTTGGCGATCAAGGGCGCGACGCCCTTGGAAGGCGGCGTGCCGATCGTGGTCGACGGCAAGATCATCGGCGCCATCGGCGTGTCGGGTGTGACCAGTCAGCAGGACGCCGAGGTCGCCATGGCAGGCGCCGCCGCCGCCGGCAAATAGGTCACAGCGTCGCCTTGTCGGCGGGCCGACCGCCGCTATAGTCCGCCCGACTGAGTGTCGGGCGGACTCACTATATGAAGCAGCGTATTTTCGGCTGGATATCGGTCGTTGTCGGCCTCGTGCTGGCGCTAGCCA
>VGCQ01000196.1 GCA_016870055.1 Alphaproteobacteria bacterium
CTGGCCAGCGATGCCTGCCATGATGCCGATGCCCAGAGCGGCGTAGTAAACCATCATCGTTCAGGACTCCCAGGAAAAGGTTCGCGGTGCGGCTGGCCCGCGGCGCGCGAGTCGACTTGCGGGCGCTCGATCTCCAACCCCGCTGTTCCCCGACGGAAGACCTCGCGCACCAGGTACTGCGGCTTGCGATTGACCGCGAGGAACATGCGGCCGAGATACTCGCCGATCAGACCGACCACCACGAGCTGAACACCCGCCAGGACCAGGACTGCCACCATCAACGAAGCCCAACCTTGCGGTGGCTTGTCTGAGACGATCGCCTCGACGACGACGATAGCGGCAGCGAGCGCGCCCAGTGCGCCGAAGCCGAGCCCCAGCAGAGTGGCCAGCCGAAGCGGCATCACCGAGAAATTGAGGAACATCGACAACCACAGCCGCACCAGCCGGCGCAGCGTATAATTCGAGCGACCCTCGGCACGCGGCAGATGGTCGACTTGCAGGCGGCCGACATTCTGCGTCACTTGAAACACCAGGCCGTCGACATAAGGATAGGGCCCTTCGTAGATCGCCACGATGCGTTCGCGAACGAACGCCGAGAGGCAACGAAAGCTCGACAGATAGAGACCGGGCGGCTTGTCGATCAGCCGGTCGGCGCACCAGTTGGTGAAGCGACTCCCCAAGTTGCGCCAGGCGGCGTGCTGCTTCTCGGCATAGTAGGTGTAGACGGCGTCATAGTTGCCGTCGCGCGCATGCTCGAACAGACGCATCACCTCGCTGGGTGGATTCTGCAGGTCGTCATCCATGGTGATGGCGTAGGCGCCGCGCGCGCGCGCCAGCCCCGCCATGACCGCATTGTGCTCGCCAAAATTCCGGCTGAGGCTCAACACCGTGACCGGCGCCCCTGGTTCTGCGGCGAGCCGCTTGCAAATCTCGAGGCTGTCGTCGGGACTGCAGTCGACGACCAAAACGATCTCCATGCCACCCGCGATCTCGAGGCCGCGCAGCGCACCCACCAGTTCGCCGACCGTGGCGGCACCGTTGTAGACCGGCACGACGACCGACAAGGCCGGAGCCTGCATGGGTGTCTCAGCCATTGCGTTCAGCCACGATGATCAGGGAGCCGCCGAACGGCAAATTGAGGCCGGCAGTGATTGCCGACCGTTCGACAGCCAAGACGGTGGAAAAAAACCGGTCGAGCCAACGTGGATAGTCGTGCACGTCGCTCTCGGCGTCGCGGCGCTCGATCAGGCGGTGGAGCAACATCAGCGGAAACAACAGGCTATTCCAGTAGGTGGATCGGAGCACACGAAAGCCGTGCCTCGCGAGCAGGGTGCGCGCTTGGCCGCTGGTGAAGCGGCGAACATTGTGCACGCGCCGGTCATGGGCCGACAACAGCCATCCATAGGCCGGTAGATTGAACACGGCGATTGCGCCGGCCCCCAGGCAGCGATGGGCCTCATTCAAGGCGAGAGCAGGATCGACCCCACCATGACAGAGGACATCGAGCGAGACATAGGCGCCAAGGACGCCATCGGCGAGCGGCAACTCGTTGACCGAGCCCGTCGCCACGGGTCTGCCGGCCTTGGCGGCGGCGAAGGACGCCGCCACGGAGTCGTACTCCAACCCTAAAGTGGGACGACCCGCCACCGCCCGCCCGAGCTTCAACAGCATGCCGCCGGTGCCGCAGCCTGCGTCGAGCACCGGGCCGGCCGCCGCCGATCGAGCCATGGCACTGTCGAGGAGTCCGGCAACGAGCGTCCGCAGGCCGCGGTACCACCACATACGGTCCTCGACCTCGTGCATGCGCTCGTATTCCGCCCGCTCCATGCCCCGACGCTTCCCCAAGTGTCATTTGCCCGTCCGCTTATGATATCTTCAGTCCGCCTTGCCAACCGTGACGACCAAGCCCCCGCCCATATCGCCGCGCATCGAGCGGCTGCTGTTGGTGCCGCTGGTCGTCCTGCCGATCTTTTGGTTGGCTGGGTACTTCTTCCCTCCCATCAACCATGATGTCGCCGCCGTTCTCGACGTGTCGACGCGCTGGGTCGGCGGCGAGAAGCTCTATGTCGAGGTCATCGACGAGAATCTGCCACTCACCTTCGTCATACATGCCCTACCGGTACTGACCGTCAAGATCCTGCCCGGCACGCCGACCTTCTGGTTCACGGCCTGGGTGGTGGCCGGCATTTTCGCCTCGTTCTGGGCGTGTCGGCGACTGGTCCGCCTCGTGCCGTCGGCCGACCATGCGCTCACCGAAGCGCTGCTGCCGCCCGTGCTGTTGTTCCTGTTCACGGTGCTGCCCAATGAACATTTCGGTCAGCGCGAGCACATCTTGTTCGTCGCATGCGCGCCCTATCTGATCGCGTCAATGGCGCGTGCCGAAGGCGTGCAGTTGGCGCGCGGTTCTTCCATCGCCATCGGCCTGGTGGCCGGCATCGCCCTGGCGATGAAGCCGCACTACCTCGCCATCCCGGCCGCGGTCGAGCTATATCTGCTGATCCATCGCGGCTGGCGAACGTCGCTCAGCGACACCATCCCGTGGTCGATCGGCTTGGTCGCCGTCCTGCATTTCGTGTCGATGTACACGATCTTCCGCGAATACGGCACGTTCATCATGCCGCTGGCAGTCGAGGCCTATGCGCCGATCGGCGACGCCGGCTGGCGAAGCGTGCTTGCCAGCAATGTCCTGGGACCGACGCTGATCGCGCTGGTGATCTTCGGGCTGATTGCCGTGGTCTTCACCAAGACCCTCGCCGCTCGGGCACTGGTGGTCTTCGGCATCGGCGCGGCGGTCTCCGCCGTCGCCCAAGCCAAGGGCTGGCCCTATCACGTGCTGCCCGCCCTCTCGGCCGCTATCCTGCTCGCCGCCCTCACCGTCTCGCAGACCGTCGATCGCTACCTGCCGATCAGTCGCAGCGGTCACCACCTCCCCGTGGCTGTCATATCGGCGACCCTGATGGTGCTGCTCTATTTCCAGGCCGCGCTGTATACGCCGCCGTTCTACAAGCAGCGCCAATTCGAAGATTCGATCGGTGGCAGGCTGCAACACATTATCGCGCAGAACGCACCGCACGGCACGGTTCTGGCGCTGTCACCTGGCATCTATCCGCTATGGCCGCTGATCAACTACATCGGCGGGCGCATGAGCATGCGCTTTCTCACCATGTGGGTGCTGCAGGGCGTGTATGCGACCTGCGACGATTTCCCCGCCCTCTACAATCCACCCGACACGATGGGCGACAGCGAGAAGCTGGTGTTCGACATGGTAAGTGACGATTTCGCGCGCGAGCAGCCGGACTTGCTGATCGTCGACCGTATCGCCGGCATCCCGCGTTGCCAGGGTCGCGAGTTCGACTACCTGGAGTACTTTCTTCAGAACCGCACTTTCGCCGACGCCTTCGAAGGCTACGAGCACCTGACGGACTTCGATCGCTACCGGATCTATCGACGCAAGAAAAAATAACGCGCCATTGCTACTGCCACTTGCCCATTACTTTGGCGCGGAGATGCTCGGGGATCTTCTCGACGTCGGGCACCTTGAACACGCCGGACGCGACCAGGACGATCTCGTCGCCACACGTCAGGTCGCAGCTGCAGAAGCAGAAGTTGATGGTCCGTCGTGCGATCCGGGCCGTGCCCTCGAGCCACTGCCCGAGCCGCGCTCCGCGCACGAATTCGGTGCTGAGTGACACCGTGGGATGCGGCCAGCGGATTCCCGTGGCGTGACCGCAGCCCGCACCCATCACCATGTCGGCCACGGTGACGAGCAGGCCGCCATGTGCCCAGCCCATGGGATTGCCGTGCCGCGGCTCCAACGGCAAGCCGATCCGGAGCTTCTCGCCCTCGGCCTTGAACCACAAGGGACCGACCAAACTCACGAAGTCGTCGGTCGCCGGAAGTTCCCTGAACCCCTCGGGTATCAGCGCGTCGGTCATGTCTCGAGCCCGTCCTTCGAAGCAGCGAATCTCTCCAAAGCCGCCCGCACAGCCGGATCGAACGGCGTGCTGCGGTGCGTCTGCTCATTCAGCGACACCATGGTCGCCTTGAGGACGGCCGTACAGTTCCCGTCGCCGTCGAACAGGCCATGCCCGACCACACACTTGCGATCATGAACTTCGAGCAGCCGGGCACAAGCCGTGGCGCGACCGGGAAAGAACATCTGGCGTCTGAAGTCGATCTCCAGCCGGCCGACCACGACGCGGAAGCGCGGCAGTCCCGGGCGCACGATGGCGCGCAGATAGGAGACGCGCGCATTCTCCAGGAGCTGCAGGAAGGCGCCGTTGTTGATGTGGCCGTTGGCGTCGACGTCGGCGAAGCGCAGATGTTCCTCGGTGGCAAATCCATAGATCTGCCGATCCGTCAGATCGAGACTCACGAGATCAATACTCCCGGAACTCCAGGGTAAGGTGCGCGGCGTCCGATGGCGGCACGATCAGCCGCCGAGCATCCGGCCTGACGATCTTGACGCCGTTCCGCTTCAGCAACGCCTCGCAGGCCGCAAGGTCGATGACCTTGACCGCCAGCAGCGCCGGATGATCGCCCGGCCGCACCGGCACGATGCCCGGATACCGTTGTCCATAGGCCTGCCGCGTCATGTAGCGGATAGGCTGGGTGCCGGTGTCGGCCACGATCCCCTCGCTATCGGCCCGAACCGAGCCCGCACCGAAGTACCTCTCGAGCACAGCAGTCCACCTCGCCGGCTGCTCGGCAATCACCGTGACGCCCAAGATACCTTGGGCCCCGTTGGCATGGCGGGCCCACTCGCGGCGATAGACAAACTGCGGCGTGAGGTGCTCGCAAACGAAGAAACCCACCACTGGCATGTGGGTCTTGGGAATGCGTACAGTCCTGAACTGCGCGTGTTCGGTCTTGCCGGCGACCTCGACCGCCCGATCGAAGAACAAGGGTTCGTCGGGCTGCAAGCCCGCATTCGTGAAGGCGTCGAACGCCAGATCGGCGCCATCGGTCGCCAAGGCCACATTGGCGAGCCCGCCGCCTTCCTTCAGCCACTCGCGCCGCTCGGCGTTGAACTCGGTGTCCTCGACGAGGCCGAGGATTTCGAAATAGTCGGTCTCGAAGATCATCAAATGGTTGGCCGTGCCGAGCTTTCGGTGGAAGCCGCGCGGCTGCACCTGGAAGCCCAGCCGTTGGTAGGCGGCCTGGGCCGTATCGATGCCGTCGACCATGACCACGACGTGGTCGAGCCCGCGCACCGCGCGCTTCATGCCGGCCTCCTTCGCACCATGTTGATCCCCTTGATGGTCAGCACCAACTCGCCCTTCTGATTGGTCGCCCGCCAATGCTCGTGGACGATGCCCATTTCAGGTCGGCTGCGTGACGGCGCTTTGCCGGCGCATTCGACCCAGGCGGTCAGCGTGTCGCCAGGCCGGACCGGCTTCAGCCAGCGAACCTCGTCCAAGCCGGGCGAGCCCAGGGTGGTCCGCGGGTCGACGTAGTTGTCGACAAACAGCCGCATCAGCTTGGACGTGACGTGCCAGCCCGAGGCGATCAAGCCGCCGAACAGCGACTCTTTGGCTGCAGCGGCGTCGACGTGAAAGCTCTGCGGATCGAAGGCGCGGGCGAACTCGACGATCTCCTCGGCGGTGAAACTGGTTGCGCCGAGGTCGTATCTGGCGCCGACCTCGTAGTCGTCCCAGTAGCGTGGATCGGTGGCCTTCATTGGCGTCGGTCTTCGCAGAGCGCGGCGCCTCAGGCAAGGACCTCTATGGCCTGCACGTAGTCTCTCGGCTAGCTTGCGGTCATGGCTGAGCCCAATCTCGTCCGTCGCCTGACCACGATCATGGACATCGACGTCGTGGGTTTCAGCACGATGTCAGCGCGCGACGAAGAACATGCGCTCGGCCTTCTCGGCAGCCGCCTGCAGACCGCTCAGAGGTTGATCGGTGATCGCCGTGGGCGGGTCTTCAAGCTGACCGGCGACGGTCTGCTGGCGGAATTTGCCAGTCCCGTCGAAGCGGTGCGCGCCGCGCTCGAGATCCAGGAGGCGATGCGTTCGGCCAATGGGCGGGCCGAGCCGAACGACCAATTGATGCTGCGCATAGGCGTCAACCTTGGCGATGTCGTGGAGAGCGGCAGTGACCTGTTGGGCGATGCCGTCAATGTCGCAGCGCGGCTCGAAGCGATCGCCGATCCAGACGGCGTCTGCGTCTCGGCCGCCGTCTACGAGCAGATCGAAGGCAAGCTCGCCTTGGCTGTCGAGGATATTGGCGAGCAACATGTGAAGAACATTCCACGTGCCATCCACGCCTACCGTCTCGCCACTGGCGAAGGGCGGCCCAAGGCATCATCGGCGAGCCGGTCGACGTCGCTTTCTCAGCGCTCGCGACTGCCGATCGCGATCGGCACGATCGCCGTCGTCTCGATCTTGGCGCTGGCCGGAGGCTGGCTGCTGCACAAGCGCACCGATGCCGGTCCACCGCCTCTAGCAGCGGCCGCCACTCCCTTGCCTGCCACTGCAGTCGCCAGTCAGCCGAGCCTGCCGCGCCCGCCTGCCACCGCAACCCTCGCTCCGGTTCCCAATGCAGGACCGGCCAGCGTGGCGCGCATCTACTCGGCCGAAGACGTGCCGTTCGTGCCCGATTGGCGGCGACGGCGGCTCGAGGAGTATGCGCAGGCCGAAGACGCCAAGGCCTTGGCGATCAACGTACGGGGCTGGTTCGGCATGACCACGCGCCGCATCGACTTTGCCACCGCCCGGCGCGAGGCGCTGCAGGAATGCAAGGCCGCCGTCGAGCGCGAGGTGCGGATCCCTCGCGAGTTCGACCACTGCATGATCTATGCCGTCGGCAATGACGTCGTCTGGTCGTTCCGGCCGCCAGTCATGCCGCCGCCGCCCTATGTGCCGGCAGCCAAGCTCTCGCCGCCCGTCAAACTCGACCCGGCGACAGTGCCGCTGGTGGCAGCAGCCGCCCACGACAATATCGCCGAGCACTACATGAAATCGACGCGGCCGCGCGCCTTGGTCCTGGGTCGCGGCCATTTCGAATGGTCGTCGCCCAGCGACACCGCCACCGACGCCATCCGACGCAACCTGCAGATCTGCGGCCACATCCGAGGGCGACCGTGCTTGGTCTATGCCGTTGAAGACCAGGTGATCGTGCGGGTGCCGCGGACCCATCGTGCGGTCGACATCGTGACACCCCAAGACTTCATCCATCTCGACTCCGCCCAGAGGGCGGCGATCGAGCACTATCTGATCGCCGACGACTGGCGAGCCATCGCCATGGCGAGCAACGGCCATATCGGTATCGTGTCCGCCCGCGCCAGTGAAGCAGCCGCCGTCGCGGATGCTCTGGCCGAGTGCGCCAGGCTCGGCGGGATACAGTGCAAGGTGATTTCGGTCGGCCCGTTCCTGGTCGCGCCGCAGTAGCGTCACTCGGCAAGCACTGTGCCGAAGCGCTTGGCGATCTCCTCCAGCATGACCTCAGAAGCGCCGCCGCCGATTGCCTGAACGCGGGCGTCGCGTGCCATGCGCTCGACGGCGGTTTCGCGTACGAAACCCAGGCCGCCGTGAAACTGAACGCAGTCGTAGAGGACGGCGTTCACCAGATCGCCTGCCAGCGCCTTGACCATGGAGACCTGGGCAACGCAGTCGCGGCCGTCGGCATCGAGCCACGCCGTGTGATGGACGAGCTGTCGCGCCGCCTCGACCTCGGCCAGGCGACGCGACAGACGCTGGCGGATCGCCTGTTTGTCCCACAAAGGCTTGCCGAAGGCAGTGCGCTGGTTGACATGCTCGAAGGTGAGCCGGATCGCCTCGCGCGCCTCGGCCATGGCCATGGCGCCGATCACCAACCGCTCGGTCTGGAAGTTGGCCATGATCGAGTAGAAGCCGCGATTGGGCTCGCCCAATACGTTCTCGACCGGCACGCGGCAATCCTCGAAGATCAACTCGGCAGTGTCGGACGACCGCCAGCCGGTCTTGTCGAGGGCACGGCCGACCTTGAATCCCGGCATGCCTTTCTCGACGATGAAGATGGTCAGAGCACGGCTGCCCTTGGCCTCCGGGTCGGTGCGCGCCGCGATGAAGTAGAGATCGCCGTGCACGCCGTTGGTGATGAACATCTTGCTGCCATTCAGCACCCAGTCCTCGCCATCCCGCACGGCGCGAGTGCGGATGCCGGCGACATCCGAACCTGCATCGGGCTCGGTGACGCCAACGGCGGTGATGGTCTTCCCCGCCAGGACGCCGGGCAGGTACTTCTCGAGTTGCCGCTTGTTGCCGAAGCGCACGAGGTGTGGGCTCGCCATGTCGGTATGCACCAGCACCGTGATGGCAAAGCCGCCATGAGTCGACCGCCCGACCTCCTCGGCCAGAACGACGGAGGCGCGCGCGTCGAGGCCCGCGCCACCCAACGCTTCCGGCACGCGCAGCGAGAAGAAGCCGAGATCCCCCATCTCGCGCAAGACGTCGCGCGGCACGGAGCCCGCCTCCTCCCAACGCGGCCCATACGGTTTCACTTTCTCGTCGACGAAGCGGCGAAGCTGGCGGCGGATGAGGTCGTGTTCCTCGGTAAAGATCGGATGTGACATGGTGCCGGGATGCTACACTCGCAAAATGTCGCGCGACAAACGCTTGCAGGATCGGTCGATCTACCCGCACTGGTGCACCGACACCGTCCGCTTCTCCGATCAGGACGCCGCCGGTCACATCAACAACGTGGCGCTCTGCGCCTACCTCGAGACGGCGCGCCTTACCTTCATCCGCGACGTCGGCATGATGGCCAACGGCGCGGATGGTACGCGTGGCATTTCGGCCGGCATGACGGTGAGCTTCTTGGCCGAGTCGCATTGGCCCGGACAGGTCGCGCTTGGCACCGGCGTGATCCGCATCGGGACCAGCTCGATCACTGTCGGATCGGCCGCCT
>VGCQ01000197.1 GCA_016870055.1 Alphaproteobacteria bacterium
TGCTCTCGGCCGTGCAGTCGCCGGCCTGCGCGATGCCGGCCGCCAGCTTGGCCAGGCGGCGCTCCAGCAGGTCGCGAATAGTCGGCGAGAAGGAGCGCGCGGTGCCGCTCACCAGCACCTCCGACGGAATGACGTTGGGTGATCCCGCGCTGCCCGCCGCGATGTGGCCGACGCTCAGTACGGCGGTCTGGCTCGGCGGCACATTGCGGCCGATGATGCCCTGCACCGCCACGATGAACTGGCCGGCGACATAGGTCGGATCGGTGCCACGGTCGGGCATGGCGCCATGGCCGCCGGTGCCCTTGAAGGTCACCTGCCAGCTGTCGGACGAAGCGAGCATGGCGCCGGACCGGATGGCGAAGCGGCCGGTCGCCACGCCCGGCATGTTGTGCATGCCGTAGACGGCGTCGCAGTTGAACTTGTCGAACAGACCCTCCTCGATCATCACCCGCGCGCCGCCCAGCCCTTCCTCGGCCGGCTGGAAGATGAAATGCACCGTCCCCGCGAAGTCGGGCGCCGCCGCGAGATGCTTGGCCGCGCCCAGCAGCATGGTGGTGTGGCCGTCATGACCGCAGGCATGCATCTTGTTGGCGCGCACCGAGGCGTGGGCGAAGTCGTTCTTCTCCTGCAAATGCAGCGCATCCATGTCGGCGCGCAGGCCGATCGTCTTCTGGCCCGGCCGCTTGCCTTTGAGCGTGCCGACCACGCCGGTGGTGGCAAGCCCGCGATGGACCTCGATGCCCCACGACGAAAGCTTGTTGGCGACGATCTCCGCCGTGCGCTCCTCCTCGAACGCGGTCTCGGGATGGCGATGGATGTCGCGACGGATGGCAGTCAGCTCGGCCTCAGCGGCGAAAAACATGTCTGGTGTGAAACGGGTCACGGACGATCCTTGGCTAGAAGTCTAGGTTAGCCGCCTAATCCAGCACACGTCGAGCGATGACTGCCAAAGCTGCTGCCCATCTCAGAGAAGCAGCTACTCGACGAACCTTTCATTGTGCAGCCTCAGGGCTTCGGCTGACGGACGATCATCAACTCTTATCGGCTCGCGAATGAACTTGCCATGCATTGCATAGTATTCACGGCCATTCTCGAATTCCTGTTTGATGCGCTTGCTGACAAGAATCCTCTTATCAGGTGTGACAGTTATGTAATGGTAGTCAAAAAGTGCATGAAGATCTCGTCGCAGGAGCAGTCCGTTCGAAACATCGTGAAGGCCATCGAGCTTCACAGGAAGGATGTGGGCCGCCTCAAGCGCGGGGAGGGTTCTTTCACCGGTGATCGCACAGCGACGATCGTAGGCCTGGATCACGCTCACCCTGAAACCACCCTGTCCCAACCTCGGCTGCACGAGGGTGGGCTCGCCATACATTCGCGCAGGATCAGATAGGCCGCGCGGAGAAGACTTCGGCACGGGCGTCATGAGGCGCTCCCAAAGCACGCGGCCTTCCTGCGTGTCAGTGGAGTAGCGCTTCCCGCCTACCGTGTTGAGGGGCCAGTCAGCGGGTGGCTCAATCCACTGTTCTTGGGCCAAGAAGACCGGTTCGGTGAGGATTCGGTAGCCGATTACGCCTTCATTACCTGGGTTTAGTCTGAGGATAGCTGCTCGAAAGGATTCGTAGTCGGGATGACCATTCTTGGCTCCAAACGACGACCAAGCAAATTGAATGGGCAACAGAGCGGCCCTTGCAAAAATGCCGTATCCGGCGATGCGGTTGACTGGCGAGCGAAGCCTGAAGACGAACAATTCGCCAGGTTTAAGCGCACCAAACTGCCGGCGCCCTCCTGGTTGCCAGTGATTGACCTCATCGAGTGGCTGTCTCTCGGAGAGAAAACTGAACCACTCCGGGTCTGTGTTGGCTACATAGAGTCGTATCAAGTCGCCCGCCGCCGGAGCGTCGAATCGCGTAGACATGCAGTCTAGGTGGTTGTTGGCGACCTCGCTAGCACCGGTCCCGGCTCTAGCGCTGACAAGTCCAGCGCGCTAAACCCGCGCGCCATGCTTCTGTTTCCCGCCATCGACCTCAAGGACGGCCAGTGCGTGCGCCTGTTGCGCGGTGACATGGCCAAAGCGACGGTGTTCAACGACAGCCCGGCGGCCCAGGCCAAAGCGTTCGCCAATGCCGGCTGCGAATGGCTGCACCTGGTCGACCTCAACGGCGCGGTCGAGGGCCATCCGGTCAACCGCGCCGCAGTCGAGGGCATCCTGCAGGCGGTCGAGGTGCCGGCCCAGCTCGGCGGCGGCATCCGCACCATCGAGAGCATCGCGCAATGGATCGAGGCTGGCGTGCGGCGGGTCATTCTCGGCACGATCGCCGTCAAGGAGCCGGGGCTGGTCAAAGCCGCCTGCAAGCAGTGGCCCGGCCAGATCGCGGTCGGCATCGATGCGCGCGACGGGTTGGTCGCGGTCGACGGCTGGACCAAGCAGAGCACGGTCCGCGCACTCGACCTCGCGCTGCGCTTCGAGGATGCCGGGGTGGCGGCCATCATCTACACCGACATCGACCGCGATGGCGCCATGGGCGGCGTCAACGTCGACGCCACGGTGACGCTCGCCCAGCACCTCACCACGCCGGTAATCGCCTCTGGCGGCGTGAGTTCGCTCGACGATCTGCGCGAGCTGCGCCCCACCGAGGAGTTCGGCATCGTGGGTGCGATCGTCGGCCGGGCGCTCTATGACGGCCGTGTGACGGTGCCGGACGCCATCCGCGTGCTGAAGGGCGAATAGGGAATGCTGAAGGTCCGCATCATCCCCTGCCTCGACGTCAAGGACGGCCGGTCCGTCAAAGGCGTGCGGTTCGTCGAGCTGCGCGACGCCGGCGACCCCGTCGAGCAGGCGCGCGCCTACGACGAGGCCGGCGCCGATGAGCTCACCTTCCTCGACATCACGGCCAGCCACGAGAATCGCGACACCATCTTCGACGTGGTGCGCCGCACGGCGGAGCAGTGCTTCATGCCGCTCACCGTGGGCGGCGGCGTGCGTACGGTCGAGGACATCCGGAAGCTCCTGCTGGCCGGCGCCGACAAGGTGTCGATCAACTCCGCCGCCGTCGCCCGGCCCGACTTCGTGCGCGAGGCTGCGCGGAAGTATGGTGACCAGTGCATCGTGGTTTCGATCGACGCCCGCCAGACCGCACCCGGCCGATGGGAGGTCTTCACCCATGGCGGGCGCAAGGCCACCGGACTCGAGGCCGTCGCCTGGGCGCGCCGCATGGCGGAGTCGGGCGCCGGCGAGATCCTGCTGACCTCGATGGACCGCGACGGCACCAAGTCGGGCTTCGACCTTGCGCTCACCCGCGCCGTGTCGGACGCCGTGCCGGTGCCGGTGATCGCCTCGGGCGGCGTCGGCACGCTCGATCATCTCGTGGAAGGGGTTCTGCAGGGCGGCGCCTCGGCGGTGCTCGCCGCCTCGATCTTCCATTTCGGCGAATTCACCATCGCCCAGGCCAAGGCGCGACTGGCGCAGGCGGGCGTGGCCGTCCGACAAATCTCGCGCGCCGGGTGATTTTGGCGTAGAATCGTCGACGCGCCCGCACAAGAGGCGCCGTCAATCGCCCCTCCCTCGGGCGACGGAGTAATTCCTCGCAATGGCCAAGAACAAGAAAGCCAAGAAGGCGCAAAAGAAGAAGCGCCGCGACGGTCATGCCGATGCCGCCGAGCACGTGCTCGACCGGCTCTATCTCGTGATCGACAGCCGCAAGGGTGCCGACCCCGACACTTCCTATACGGCGCGGCTGTTCAGCCGGGGCCGCCAGCAGATCGCCAAGAAGCTGGGCGAGGAGGCGGTCGAGGCGTTGATCGAGGGCATCCGCGGCGATCGGCCCAAGCTGGTCGGCGAAAGCGCCGACATGCTCTACCACCTGCTGACCCTGTGGGCGGCGACCGGGGTCAAGCCCAAGGCGGTGTGGGGCGAACTCGCCCGCCGCGAGGGCTTGTCGGGCATCGCCGAAAAGGCCGCGCGCAAGCAGAAGTGACGGGCCGGCGCGGCCGCGCTACATCAAGCCCGTCATGTCCGCCTACGACCGCAACAACATCTTCGCCCGCATCCTGCGCGGCGAGCTGCCCTGCAAGAAGGCCTACGAGGACGAGTTCGCGCTCGCCTTCCACGACATCAATCCGCAGGCGCCGGTGCATGTGCTGGTGATCCCCAAGGGCGAGTACGTCTCCAACATGGACTTCAGCGCCAACGCTCCGACCGAGATGGTGGCGGGCTTCTGGCGCGCCGTCGGCACGGTGGCGCGCGAGCTCGGGCTGGAGGAGAATGGCTATCGCCTGGTTGCCAACAACGGCGCCAATGGCGGCCAGGTCGTGTTCCATTTCCACGTCCATATCGTGAGCGGCAAGCAACGGCCGCGCTGGGGGCGTGTGCACGAATGATGGCGCGCCGCGCGCTGCTGCTCGTGGGCGCGATGGCGCCCGCGGCGGCGCTGGCGCAAGCACCGCGGCCACGCTTCTACGCAACCGGCGCCAAGCAGCGCACCGTGCGCTTTGCCGGCCGCGACGGTGCGTCGCTCGCCGGCACACTGCTGCTGCCGATCTGGAGCGAGCTGGAACGTGTGCCGGGCGTGGTTCTGGTGGCGGGCAGCGGCCCGACCGACCGCGACGGCAACAATCCCCTCGTCTCCGAGCGCGTCGACCTTTTGCAGCAGATCGCCGAGCTTCTGGCGATGGCCGGTATCGCGAGCCTGCGCTACGACAAGCGCGGTGTCGGTGCTTCGACACGCCGACCGGCCGGTGCGCTTCAGGAACAGGAGCGTTTCTTCGCCTGGGACAATTTCGTGAGCGATGTCGTGGCAGCACACACCGAGTTGCTGCGCCACGACGAGATCAGACCCTATGCCACGGCCCTGCTTGGTCACAGCGAAGGCGGTTTGCTGGTGCTGGCGGCCGCGCCGACCATCGCCAAGAACCCACCGCACGGCTTGGTGCTGCTGGCCACGCCCGGCCGCAAGCTGTCGGCGATCCTGTTGGACCAGATCGCGCGCGGCGCACCCAGCCTCATGACGCCGGTCGAGCAGGCGATCGCCGCCGTCGAGCAGGCCGGCCGCGTGCCGACCGACCTGCCGCGCGAGCTAGAAACCATGTTCCCGCCCTATGCCGGGCCGTTCCTGCAGCGGCTGCTGACGTTCGACCCGGTGCAGGCCCTGCTCGCCTCGCGCCTGCCCTGCCTGCTCCTGCAGGGCGCAGCCGACCGGCAGGTCGTGCCCATGGCCGACGTGCAGCCATTGATCGACGCACTCGGCAGGCGCGACGCGCCGGGCGAAGCGATCATCGTGCCGGCCGCGAGCCACAACCTGAAGCTCGTGGCATCGTCCAGCGAACCTGGTCTCGCGGGTCCGATCGCACCGGCCACGGCAGCCGCGCTCACCGCCTGGCTGCGTCAAGCGTTGGGCGCTTGATCGGCCGCGTGGGCCGGTCGATCATTGCGACCACAAGGAGGGCAACGACATGGCCGTCACGGTACGCCCGGCAAGTCCGTCTGTCGGGGCGGAAATCCTCGGCGTCGACCTGCGCCGGTTGAGCGGGCCGGACTTTGCCGCGATCGAGCGCGCCTGGACCGAGCATTCGATGATCCTGTTGCGCGGCCAGACGCTCGGCGACGACGATCTGCTGGCCTTCAGCCGCCGCTTCGGCGAGCTCGATCCGCCGCCCAACCAAGAGCGCGGCCGTATCAGCCCGCCCGGCTATCCCGACATCTATGTCGTGTCGAACGTGCTCGACACCAAGGGCGAACCGATCGGCGCTTTGGGCGCCGGCGAGGCGGTGTGGCACACCGACATGAGCTATCTCGACCTGCCGCCCGACGCTTCCATGCTCTATTCGCTGGAAATCCCGCCGAGCGGCGGCAACACCTGGTTCTGCGGCATGCAGGCGGCGTGCGATGCGCTGCCGGCCGAGCTGCTCGGCAAGATCGAAGGCCGCCGCATCAAGCACGACGGCACTTACAATGCCGGCGGCTATCTGCGCAAAGGCGTGACGCCGACCGACGATCCCATGGCAGCGCCGGGCGCCTGGCATCCAGCGATCCTGCGCCATCCCGGTAACGGCCGCGCCACGCTCTATCTCGGCCGGCGGCGCAACTCCTATGTCGAAGGCTACTCCAAGGCGGAGTCGGAGGCGGTGCTCGATGCCTTGTGGGCGCACGTCACCGAGGCGCGCTTCGTCTACGAACATGTCTGGCGGCTGGGCGATCTGGTGATGTGGGACAACCGCTCCACCATGCATCGTCGCGACCCGTTCGACGGCACGGCGCGGCGCGTCATGCATCGCACGCAGATCAAGGGCGCGACCAAGCCCGTGGCCTTCGCGGCCTGAACCAGCGCAATCGGGGGGAACATGCGGCGGCAGAAGAAGTTTTATGCCTGGGGCTACGCCGACGAAGATCTGACGGCCGAGGAGATCCGGCCGTGGGAAGCCGAGATCGCCCGGCGTTACGGCATCGAGAGCTTCGACGTCACGCCGCCGCCCAAGCCCGAGGAGATCAGCTTGCGGGCGCCGCGCGTTACGGTGCCCGCCAACCTGCAGGCGCTGGTGCGCACCGATCACCTGACGCGGCTGGAACACAGCTATGGCAAGGCGGGCTTCGACACCACGCGCATGTTCATGCGCTCGGTGCCCAATCCGCCCGACGCGGTGGCCTTTCCCGAGAGCGAGCAGGACATCGTGCGGCTGCTCGACTGGTGCCAGTCGATCGGCGCCAAGACCATTCCCTACGGCGGCGGCTCGTCGGTGGTGAAGGGCATCGAGCCCGATGCGGCATTCGACAAGGTGGTGACGGTCTCGACGCGCCACATGGACAAGGTGCTGGAGGTCGATGCGGTGAGCCAGGCGGCGCGCATCCAGGGCGGCATCTATGGGCCGGCGATCGAGGACGCGCTGCGCGACACGCCGTTCACCATGCGTCACTACATGCAGGCCTATCGCTGCTCGACGTTGGGCGGCTGGATCGCCACCCGCTCGGGCGGCCATTACGCCACGCTTTACACCCACATCGACGATTTCGTCGAAAGCACGCGGGTGGTGACGCCGGCCGGCACGCTGGAAACGCGCCGACTGCCGGGCTCCGGCGCCGGTCCCAGTCCCGACCGCCTGTTCATCGGCTCCGAAGGCATTTTGGGCATCATCAGTGAAGCCTGGGTGCGCTTGCGCAAGAAGCCGACGTTCCGCGCCTCGGCCTCGGTGCGCTTCAAGAGCTTCTACGACGGCGCCGACGCGGTGCGCGAGATCACCCAGGCGGGACTCTACCCCGCCAACTGCCGGCTGCTCGAAGCGCGCGAGGCGCTGCCGGGCATCCCGTGGAGCAGCGAGGAGGCGGTGCTGGTGCTGGTCTTCGAATCGGCCGACCATCCGCTCGATGCCTGGATGAAGCGAGCGCTCGAGATCTGCGCCGGCTACGGCGGCGTGGCCGACGCCAACGCCGACGACGAGAACGCCCACCGCTCGGGCGCGGCCGGCGCCTGGCGCAACCGCTTCATCCGCGCGCCGCATTACGGCGAGCACGCCGTGGCGCGCGGCATCCTGGGATCGACCTTCGAGACGGCGATGACTTGGGAGCGCTTCCGCCACTTCCATCGGAAGATCAGCAAGATCACGCACGACACGATCAAGCAGGTGACCGGCCGCGCCGGCACCGTCACCTGCCGCTTCACCCACGTCTATCCCGACGGGCCCTGCCTCTACTTCACGTTCGGCGGCATCCTCGACAAGCGCCGCCAGCTCGAGCAGTTCATGCAGGTGCTGTCGACCTGCACCGCCGCCACCGTCGAGCATGGCGGCACGACCACGCATCACCATGCCGTCGGCCGCTTCCATCGGCCGTTCTACGACAAGCAGCGACCCGAGCTGTTCGCCAAGGCGCTGCGCGGCGCCAAGCGCGAGCTCGACCCCAAGGGCATGATGAATCCCGGCGTGCTGATCGATCCGTAAGGCGCGCGGCGGCGCGGCCGGTACCTTAGTGGTGCCCGCCCTTGGCCGACCCCCCCGTCTGCTGGGAAATCCAGTCGACGATGGCGATGCCGATCGCCGACAGGATGAACAGGGCGTGGATGATGGACTGCCACATGATGCCGGCCTCGGTGTAGGCGGCGTCCGGCTTGCCGAGCGAGCCCGCCTCGATGAACGTTCGCAGCAAGTGGATCGAGGAGATGCCGATGATCGCCATGGCGAGCTTGATCTTGAGCACGCTGGCATTGACGTGGCTCAGCCATTCCGGCTGGTCGGGATGGCGGTTGAGCTCCATGCGCGAGACGAAGGTCTCGTAGCCGCCGACGATCACCATGATCAGGAGGTTGGAGATCATCACTACGTCGATCAGCCCCAGCACGATCAGCATGGCCTGCTGCTCGGTGACGCTGGGCGTGCTGGCGACCAGATGGATCAGCTCCTTGATGAACAGGTAGACATAGACCACCTGGGCGACGATCAAGCCGAGATAGAGCGGCAATTGCAGCCAGCGCGAGGCGAAGATGAATCGCGGGATGGGTCGCAGGCCCCGCCCGTCGCGGCCGTTGTCGGTATGTGCAGCAATTGTCATGGCGACCCGTGAAGCGGAAGGTTGACGGCCTATAGCAAGCCTTCCGCCTTTATGCCCTGTCGCCGGCCAAACCCAAGGCGCTGCTCTGTGGATTTTGCGGATAACCGCCCACGACCGCTTAGGCCGCCATCGCCTGCCGTACCTGCGGCCGGCGGTAGCTCAAGGCCTCGGCAATGTGCAGGCGCCGCACGGCGTCCGAGCCGTCGAGGTCGGCGAGGGTGCGGGCCACCCGCAAGGTGCGGGTCCAGGCGCGGGCCGAGAGCCCGAGCCGCTCGGCGGCGCGGGCGAGCA